>JAGBYI010000203.1 GCA_017628845.1 Bacteroidaceae bacterium | reverse complement strand
CGCTTGCCGCGGACCTCGGCAGCGAACTGACCGACGACCTGCTTGTCAATGCCCTTGACCAGGATCTTGTTGGGAGTGGGGCACTCGACGGTGATGCCGTCGATCTCGTCCATGATGACCTCATGGGAGAAGCCCAGACGCATCACGAGCTGCTTGCCCTTCTTCTCAACACGGAAGCCGACGCCGTTGACGTCCAGCTCCTTGGAGTAGCCCTTGGAGACGCCCTCGATCATGTTGGCGATCAGGGTGCGGGTCAGGCCGTGCAGAGCGCGGTGGTTAGCCTCGTCGGTGGGACGGGTGACAGTCAGAACGTTGCCCTCGACATTGATGATCATGTCGGGATGCATGTTCTTGGTCAGGGTGCCCATAGCGCCCTTGACGGTGATGACGTTGCCCTCGGCAACCTCAACAGTAACGCCTGCGGGGATGGCAACAGGCTTCTTACCAATTCTAGACATTCCGTTACCTCCTTACCAGACGAAGGCCAGGACTTCGCCGCCGATGTGCAGCTCGCGGGCCTTCTTGTCGGTCATGACACCCTTGGAAGTGGAGACAATGGCGATGCCCAGGCCCTTCAGGACGCGGGGCAGCTCCTCGCAGCCGGCGTAGATACGCAGACCGGGCTTGGAGATGCGGCGCAGGCCGGAGATGACGGGCTGCTTCTTGGCCAGGTACTTCAGGGTGATGTGGATCATGCCCTGGTTGCCGTTGTCGACAACAGAGTAGGACTTGATGTAGCCCTCCTCCAGCAGGATCTCAGCGATGGCCTTCTTCAGGTTGGAAGCGGGGACATCGACGGTTTCGTGCTTTGCAGAGCTGGCATTGCGGATGCGGGTCAGCATATCTGCAACGGGATCAGTGATGTGCATTTTAATATCCTCCTTAATTTGAAGTTACGGCTTTGCCGTGAAGATCCGGGGGTATCGGAGTGAATGTACTCAGGGCAGGCCCTGAGCCATTTTCACCCGACTTCCCGTATCTTATAGATGAATTAGATTACCAGCTGGCCTTGCGGACACCGGGGATCTGGCCCTTGTAGGCCAGCTCACGGAAGCAGATACGGCAGATGCCGTAGTCGCGCAGGTAAGCGTGGGGACGGCCGCAGATCTTGCAGCGGTTGTAGCGGCGGCTGGAGAACTTGGGCTCAGCCTGCTGCTTCAGGATCATAGACTTTCTTGCCATGTTCGTTCCTCCAATCAAGCGTAGAAGGGAGCGCCCAGCTGCTTCAGCAGCTCCTTGGCTTCCTCATCAGTGGTGGCGGTGGTGCAGATGCAGATATCCATACCACGGATCTTGTCCACCTTGTCGTACTCGATCTCGGGGAAGATCAGCTGCTCCTTCAGACCGAAGGCGTAGTTGCCGCGGCCGTCGAAGGAGTTGGGGTTGATGCCGCGGAAGTCGCGGACGCGGGGCAGAGCCACGCTGAACAGACGGTCCAGGAACTCGTACATCTTGGCGCCGCGCAGGGTGACCTTAACGCCGACGTTCTCGCCCTCACGGAGCTTGAAGTTAGCGACGGACTTGCGGGCCTTGCAGATGACGGCCTTCTGGCCGGTGATGATGCCCAGATCCTTAACAATGGCCTCGATCTCCTTGGCATTGTTCTTGGACTCGCCGCAGCCGACGTTGATGACGACCTTGTCGAGCTTGGGGATCTGCATGACGGACTTGTAACCGAACTTCTTCATCAGGGAAGGAGCAATCTCGGTGTTGTACTGAATCTTCATTCTGGGTTCCATAGTTTACTCCTCCTTCCTTAGATTTCGGCGCCGCACTTCTTGCAGACGCGGACCTTCTTGTCGCCGTTCATGGCGTGGCCAACGCGGACACCCTTGCCGCACTTCTCGCAGAACAGAGCGACCTTGCAGGTGCGGATGGGGGTCTCCTTCTTCACGATGCCACCGGTCTCGCCCTGACGGCGGGGCTTGGTGTGGCAGGTGGCGACGTTGACACCCTCGACGATGACCTTGTTCTCGGTGGGCATGGCAACCAGGACCTTGCCCTTGACGCCCTTGTCCTTGCCGGACAGGACGATAACGGTATCATTCTTCTTAATGTTCATCCTTGGTTATCCTCCATTAGATGACCTCGGGAGCCAGGGACAGGATCTTCATGAAGTCCTTGTCGCGCAGCTCACGGGCAACGGGTCCAAAGATACGGGTACCCTTGGGGTTCTTGTCCTCCTTGATGATAACGGCAGCGTTCTCATCGAAGCGAACGTAGGTACCATCCTCACGGCGAACGCCGCGCTTGGAGCGAACGATGACAGCCTTGACGACGTCACCCTTCTTCACAGTGCCGCCGGGAGCAGCCTTGCGGACGGAAGCAACGATGATGTCACCGATGTTGCCGTACTTACGCTTGGAGCCGCCCAGGACGCGGATGGTGTGGATTTCCTTGGCGCCGGTGTTGTCGGCAACCTTCAGGTAGCTTTCCATCTGAACCATAGTTGTCGACCTCCTTACTTAGCCTTCTCAATGATATTGACCAGTCTCCAACGCTTGTCCTTGGACAGGGGACGGGTCTCCATGACCTCAACGGTATCGCCGATGCCGCACTCGTTGTTCTCGTCGTGGGCCTTCAGCTTGTAAGTCCGCTTCATGGTCTTCTTGTACAGG
>JAGBYI010000034.1 GCA_017628845.1 Bacteroidaceae bacterium | reverse complement strand
TATGGATAAATGAAAACGACATTCCGTCTTCCAACATGTGCATGTAAGAAAGTACGTCACGTATAGAATGTTGTTTGCGTTTCTTGATGTTCATAATAAAACCCCGAAAGTTTTTTGTCTAACTTTCGGGGTTCATATCAACAGGCGCATCCTCCTTATTTTCTTTCCTATTATACTTTATTTTATTATAATAATAGTGCAGTGCAATTGTCCTCTCTTGTTTTATATGTATAGAATGCCTAGAAAATAAAATATAGAATACATATAATAAGGGTGAGGATAGGGCTTATTATGCACAAGACTCCCAAACCACGCATTATAGTGATAAATGGATGATCTCTGTCAGACGAAGAATCGTCAGTATTACGTGTTAATGCTCCAGCTATAAAACAAAAACCGACAATAGCTAATATAGTAATAATAAACAAACCCATTATTTTCTGAAGTATTAGTGTTGCTATTTATAATCTCATCCTCTCACCGTTTAGTCCCACTCCTCTTCCTCGTAGTCCTCTATCTCGTATTCGCCTTCGTCCAGGAATTCGATTTCTTCATCTTCGCCCTCGTCCTGCATTTCATGTTGTAGCAGGGTGATGTCCTTGTTGCGGTGGACTATGCTTTCCTCGTGTGTTATGGCCGCTATCTTGTTGCTCTCGGCATTGAGGGCGGCCCATAGCAGGTCCTTCAGTTCGGTAATGCCCTTCTGGGCTACGGCGGAAATGAACACTACGGGCAGGTCTGTGGGCAGGTCTTCCGATAGCATCTGCTGCAGTTCGTCGTCCAGCAGGTCGCTCTTTGTTATGGCCAGTATACGTTGTTTGTCCATCAGTTCTGGGTTGAATGTTGCAACCTCGTTCAGCAGGATTTCGTATTCCTTCCTGATGTCGTTCGTATCTCCGGGCACCATGAACAGAAGCAGGGAGTTGCGTTCGATATGTCGCAGGAACCTAAGTCCCAGTCCTCTTCCTTCGCTGGCACCTTCAATGATACCGGGGATGTCTGCCATGACGAAAGACTGGCCGTTGCGGTAGGGCACGATGCCCAGGGACGGTTCCATTGTTGTGAAGGGGTAGTCGGCAATCTTTGGCTTGGCGCTGGACAGGCTGGACAGCAGGGTGCTCTTGCCGGCATTAGGGAAACCCACCAGACCCACGTCGGCCAGCAGTTTCAGTTCCATGATAACCGTCATTTCCTGCATCGGCTCGCCTGGTTGTGCATATCGTGGAGCCTGGTTTGTGGAAGTAGCGAAGTTCCAGTTTCCCAGACCGCCCCTGCCGCCTTTCAGCAGGATCACCTCCTGTCCGTCTTCTTTTACGTCGCAGATATACTCTCCCGTCTCGGCATTGTAGACCACCGTTCCGCAGGGCACATCTATGTATTTGTCCTGTCCGTCTGCTCCTGTGGACTTGTTCTTGCCTCCGTTCTCGCCGTGAGTGGCAAAGATATGTCGGTCGTATCTCAGGTGCAGCAGGGTCCAATAGTTGTGGTTGCCACGCAGTATCACATGGCCGCCACGTCCGCCGTTTCCGCCGTCGGGGCCTCCGTTAGGTGCATATTTGGCCCTGTGCATGTGCATGGAACCACGTCCGCCTTTTCCCGAGCGGCACACTATTTTCACATAGTCTACAAAATTGCTTTCCATCGTTGGGATTTTCGGACACGCATGTCGTGTCCCTACTTGTTTAGGCTTTGATAGCTTCGTCTATTGTCTTGAAGATTGCCTCCAGCATACCCTCCTTGCTGCCCAGCTCTGCCCAGGCGAAGGTGTTGCGCATGCCCTCCTTGGCAAACCAATCCGACAGGGGAGCGGTCTGTGAGTGATATACCGCAAAGCGCTTCTTGATGGTCTCCTCGTTGTCGTCGGCACGTCCCTGCTCCTTGGCACGGTTCAGCAGACGGGCCATCAGCACGTCCTCTTCCACTACCAGTTCAATCATCATGCCCATGTCGTGGCCACGCTCGGCCAGCATCTTCTTCAGGGCTTCTGCCTGTGGGATAGTGCGGGGGAACCCGTCAAAGATAACACCCTTGCCGGCAGGGAACTTGTCGTAGGCGTCAGCCAGGATGTCAATCATCAGTTCGTCGGGCAGCAGCTGTCCGTTGTCTATGTAGCCCTGTGCTGTCTTGCCCAGTTCGGTGCCAGCCTTGATCTGCTCGCGCAGCACATCGCCGGTGCTTATGTGTCCCATGTTGTACTTTGCTACGATCTCGTCACTGTATGTGCCTTTGCCGGAACCGGGGGCACCGAAGATGATAATGTTCTTCATAAGAAAAAGTAATAATAATAGGGTCTTTAGTATTTTGGGGGGCTCTAAGGCCTTTGGAGACTGTATAGTCTTTAAGGTCTTTAGGGTCGTTAAAGTCTTTAGGGTCTTTAGGGGGGGCTTTAGGGGAGGGTTATTGTACAATTGTGTAGATGTCTTTCAGTCCTCGTCCCAGTCCGTCGTAGTCCAGTCCGTAGCCCAAGATGAAGTCGTTGGGGATTTCCATGGCAACGTAGCGGATATCCAGCTTCACTTCCAGTTTCTCGGGTTTTACCAACAGGGTGCAAATATCTATGCTCTTCGGGTTTTGCTTCTTCAGCGTCTCTATCATGTGCGCCATGGTTATGCCGCTTTCCACGATGTCTTCCACTATTATTATGGGTCGCCCTGTTATGTCGGTGTTCAGTCCTATCACTTCGCGCACAGTTCCTGTGGACGAAGTGCCCTCGTATGAAGCCAGTTTCACAAACGATACCTCTGCCGGCACGCTTATTTCCCTCATCAGGTCAGCGGCAAAGACAAAGGCGCCGTTCAGCACAACCAGAAACAGCGGTTGCTGCCCCTCGTAGTCCTTGTTTATCTCTTCTGCCACCCTGCGTACTTGTGCCATTATGTCTTCCGCCGGTATGCTTGGTGCAAACTCCTTGTCGAGTACCCGTATTGTGCTCATGATCTACGTGCGTTATTTATAATAATGTATAATCTCTTGGCAAAGGTATTAAAAAAACTTCAAACTTAGGCTTATACGGTATCGTTGTTTTGATATTTTTTGTATCTTTGCTTTGAAAAAGAACACAAAAGCATAAGCCAGAGGTCTATGAAACATATTATTTTACCCTCGGCAAGGCAGATTCTGCTGTTGCCGTTCCTGCTTTTTCCGATCTTTGCCATGGCACAGACACAGTTGGAGAAGTTTGTGCCTGGAAGCACAGTAGAAGGAGTTTCCTACTACCTGCCCCGCACGGCACTGCGCATTGTGGTGCGAGCCGAGAAGAAGGTTGTCCTGCCCGGAGACTTCCACATGTATGCATTCAAATATATGCGCATGCAAGATGTCCCCGTCCGTAGTACCACCACATGGACCGTGAAGGGGATAGACATGCTTCCCTACGGAGTCCCTGATTCAGCCAAGGCCTACAGCATCAAACTCAAGGATCGCACCGTGGCACCTTTGGTAACCCTCAGCCCCGACGGTCTTCTTCTTGCCGTCAATGCCGAGACTGCCCAGGAGACGCTGCCTGCTGTTCCCGAATCCGGCGTACTGAGCAAGCCTATCTTGTCAGAGCAGGTACGCAGTTATATGAACCGCGAGATGCTGCAGGCTTCCTCTGTGGCAAAGATGGCAGAACTGGTGGCTCGCGAAATATACGACATACGTGAAAGCCGCGATGCCTTGGTGCGTGGCGAGGCCGACAACACACCAAAGGACGGCGAACAGTTGCGCCTTATGCTGGACAATCTGGATGCCCAGCAGAAGGCTCTCATGAGTCTTTTCGTGGGTACCACCGAGGTCAGCGAGGAATATTACGTTCTTGAGGTTCTGCCCTCAGACCAGACCGACAAGGAACTGCTTTTCCGTTTCTCGCGGTGGACAGGTTTGGTGGATGCCGACGATATGTCCGGTGTTCCCTTCTACATGAGTGTGAAGACCATGGATCCTCTGCCCGAACCCTCTGAGGATGCCAAGGTGCAGGAGAAGAAGGGCAAGATGCTTCGTGCCCTGTACTACAACGTTCCCGTACGCACCGAAGTGAAGGTCTTTGATGCTCACAGGGAATATGTCTCCATGGAAATTCCCATGGCGCAGTTTGGGTGTCAGGAGATACTTTCTGGGGTACTATTCGACAAGATGGCGTCCACCAAGGTAACTTTCCACCAGAGCACAGGCGGAATAAAGCAGATCAGCGAGTAGCTGCAGGGTCTTGAGAGCCTTAGAACCCTTGTGGGGACTGTGAAGTTCTGGCGCTCCCCGGCGGATTTCTGTGTTCAGTAAGTCAAAGAACGGCGATATGCTTTTATACGATACTCCATCATGGCTCAGTGCCGGTACCACAGGCAAAGGCGAGGAACTTGACGATGCACGTGCCTTTGGCACTGGTTCGCCCCTTGCTCTTCCCCGTCAGACCCATACCGACCATGTGGCGCGTGTTTCCACCTTCTGTCGTCCCGAGGACACCGATGCCGTCTTTACTGATGTTCAGGGGCTTTGTCTTGCCGTGAAGACGGCAGACTGCATCCCCGTCCTGCTCTATGACCATCGTCAGCGTTCCGTTGCTGCCATTCATGCAGGGTGGAAGGGCACGGTTCAGTATATTGTAGAAAAGACCGTACGTGCCATGGACTCGCATGGCTCAGACCTCTCCGCCATCATAGGTCCTGGCATTTCGCTCCAGTCCTTTGAGGTCGGCGACGAAGTCTATGAACGCTTCCTCTCCGAGGGGTTCCCCATGTCGCGCATAGCAATGAAGTTTCCCGATGCCCCCCATCCCCATAAATGGCACATAGACCTTTGGGATGCCAACCGTTGGATTCTGGAGCAGTGTGGCGTGCAGGACATACATCTGGCAGGAGTGGACACCTTCACCTCCCCGGTTTATTACTCTGCCCGTCGCGAGAGTATCGCCACGGGCAGGAACTATAATTGGATTATGATTACCCCGGAGCGGTGAAAAACGTTTATCGTTTATCGTTTAACGTTTATCGTTTACCGTTTGCCGTTTACCGTTGTGCGGTGTGCCGTTGTGGCGGTAGGGACGCTGCGGCAGCGTCCGCAAAAGAATAGGGTGGGGTGATTCGGACGCAGCACGCTGCGTCCCTACTTTCACTGATTGCTTTCAACTTTCAACTTTCAACGTTAATCGTTAATCGTCTCTACCCCCATATTCTGCCTTGGCATCAAAGCAGGGGCAGGGCTTGTAGCGGTTCAGGTCGTGGTGTCCCAGAACCAGGGCACGGGGGTAGCGCTGTTTCAGTTCGTTCATCAGTTTCTTTAGGGCCTGTTTCTGGGCATCGGTGCGAGTGTCGGCAGGATGTCCTTGGGCATCCAGGCCGCCCTCGTAGCATACGCCTATGGAATGCTTGTTATGTTCCCGGCAGTGTGCACCTGCTACGCTTTCCGGCCTTCCCTTCTCTATGGTGCCGTTTCGGCGCACCACATAGTGGTAGCCTATACCGTTCCATCCCAGTTTCCTGTGCCAGCGGTCTATTTGCAGGGCCGAGGAACGTTGCTCGGGCTTTATGCCAGAGCAGTGTACTATTATCAGTGATATTGTTCTCATGTGTGTGTTATGTGTGTGATTGAGTAAAAGGCAGTGCGGACCGTTGCTGTCCGCACCCCGTTTTCTGTTCACCTTACATGCACGATGTCATGCCAAAGGTGGTGGCAATAGCCGTAAGCACAGTGATTACGATGTTGATTACTTTACTCCAGATGTTGTTCTTGTTGTTCATTGTGATTAGTGTGTGTTAAATTTAGGGCGACAACTCCAGCGGCAGCGCTGTTTGCTCTGTACCTCTGCGTCCTTTGCGGTCTTTGCGTGAGATAAATGATAAGGACGTTTTGTTTTGCACGCGGAGAGCGCAAAGAGCGCAGAGAATTATTACCATTCGTGTTTCTCGCTTGTAGGGACGCCCGTATACCACGAGGAACTTATTCCCGGACGCTGCACGCAGCGTCCCTACTTTCTTCTCATCGTTCATCGTTAAACGTTAAACATTAATCGTTAATCTTTCAACGTTAATCGTT
>JAGBYI010000202.1 GCA_017628845.1 Bacteroidaceae bacterium | reverse complement strand
GCCGTAAAGGTGTACAGATGGCAGCCAGGCGAGTTCAATATCGGTTTCGTGGACTGGAATCCGAGACCTGCAGACGAAAGCATGGGCATCTTCCGTCCTGTATGGATCCGCTACAGCGACGCCGTGTCCATGAAGAATCCTGTGATCACCTCTAAGGTAGACACCGTAGAGCTTGACGAGGCCTGGCTGACAGTAGAGGCAACCCTCTGCAACAGTTCCGACGCCGAGGTCAGCGGAAAGCTCATAGGTAAGTTCGACGGCAAGAAGTTCTCATATCCGGTGACCCTTGCAGCAGGAGAAACCAGGACCGTAAAGGTGACTTCAGAGGATGCGAAAGTGCTCCACATGAAGAATCCGCGCCTGTGGTGGTGCCACAACCTCGGCACTCCGGAGATGTACGACATGGATCTCTCGTTTGTCATAAACAACAAGGTATCCGACTCACATTCGATTGATTTCGGAGTAAGACAGATAGACTCATACATCAATGAGGCTAAGGGAAGGCAGTTCGTCCTCAACGGAAAGAAGGTCCTCATCAAGGGAGCCGGCTGGACAGACGACATCTTCCTCCGCAATCCTGACGGAAGAAACAAAATCGAGGTTTCGTACGTAAAGCACATGAACCTCAACACCATCCGCTTCGAGAACGTATGGGGCACATCACAGAACATATACGACACCTGCGACAAGCTCGGAGTGTTCGCACTCGTGGGCTGGAGCTGCCAGTGGGAATGGGAAGTCTACACAGGAAAGCCTAACGACAGATACGGCTGCGTTGCTACCGAAGAGGAAATGGACCTCATAGCAGAGTCATTCGAGGACCAGGTGCTCTGGCTCCGCAACCACCCTTCCATCATCGGATGGTATGCAGCCAGCGACATGCTCCCTCGTCCTGAACTTGAGCAGAAATACCTTGATGTACTTGCAGAAATCGACACTACAAGACCATACATGGTGCATGCAGGCTCGGCTACGAGCCCGCTCAGCGGCCCTGCCGGCATGAAGATGTGGGGACCGTACGAGTGGCAGGCTCCATATTACTGGTACAGCGAAGAGGCGAAGGGCAATGCTACAGGATTCAACACAGAGATCGGTATCGGAGCGCAGTTCCCTGTAAAGGAGACCATTCTCAAGATGATTCCGGAAGACCAGCTCTGGCCTGTCGGTGAAGCATACGACTACCATACGACCACATCACGCGATGCCCTGCACGATCTCAGCGAGCTGAAGACAGTCATAGAAAAGCGCATGGGCGGTGCAGACAACCTTGACGAATTCATCCGCAAGGCACATTTCATCGATTATGAAGGCACCAGGGCCATGATCGAGGCACATCGTGTCAATGTTCCACGCTCTACAGGAGTGATCCAGTGGATGCTCAACTCCGCATGGCCTTCACTCTACTGGCAGATGTATGACTGGTACCTTGTTCCTACTTCCGGATTCTGGTCGGTAAGAAAGGGATGTGCTCCTCAGCAGCTGATCTACAACTATGGGGACAACCACATTTATGCAGTTAACGACGAAAAGGAGAATGTCAAGCTGAGAGCAAACCTGAAGGCATACGGTCTTGACGGACAGCTCCTTTGCGACGCTTCCGCCAACGCTGACATGCCTATGGGAAGCTCTGTAAAGCTGTTCGAGGTACTTCCGAAGGGCGAGGACATCAACGACGTGATGTTCCTCTTCCTCACTCTGACAGACAGGAAGGGCAATATAATCTCTAAGAACGAATATGTCATCGCTGAAGTGATGGACAAGCACGACTGGAACAAATACAGATGGTGGAGGACCCAGATAGAGAGCTATGCAGACTTCTCTGCGCTTGACGAGCTTGCGCCAGCTGAAGTGGCTGTTTCAGTATCAAAAGAAAACACGGAACACGGTGCAATGCCATGTGTAACACTTGAGAACAAGTCAGATGTGGTGGCATTCTTCGTCAGAATGGACATCAAGTATCGTGACGGCGAGATTCTTCCTGCACTGTGGAGCGACAACCTCGTGACCCTGCAGCCTGGCGAAACATTGACCGTCAATACCGGTGCGATGATTATCAACGGCATAGATGCGGAACTCGTCATTTCCGGATGGAACGTTGCCGAGCAGGTGATTATTTTGTAATTTTGCATCTTGATTAATGCATAAAACCATG
>JAGBYI010000033.1 GCA_017628845.1 Bacteroidaceae bacterium | reverse complement strand
TCGGTAGCATGCACGTGTATGCAGAGAGGCTTGCCGCTTACCATCTTGGCATGTACGCCAGCGGGGTAAGTGAGCCAGTCGTGTGCGTGAATCAGGTCAAAGTCCTCGCTACGTGCGAGCACGCCTGAGATGATGCTGAAGTTATTGATTTCGTCGTGCAGATTGCTGGGATAGCCACCGGCAAACTGGATGCAGCCCAGGTCGTCCAAACCCTGCAGATAGTTGAAATCGGCATAGAGGTGGTCGCGGAAGCGATAGTAGTCCTCTGCGGTATGGCCGACAAAGCGGTCCTTAATCCAGTCGTAGTTGACATCGCGCCATACTACGGGCACCTGGCTCATGTTGATAATCTTCAGGAACTTCTCCTCCTCGCCAGTGGGCTTGGGGAGACAGAAGGTGGTTTCTACGTCGCCCTGAAGGTCCAGTCCTCTTGCTATACCATAACTGGCAACTGCGAGACCTCCATAAATCTTAGGAGGAAACTCCCAACCGAACATTAGTACTTTCATGTATGTGTCCTCCTTATTTAATATTCGTTATACTGGTCCAAAAGTTTCACTACGCGCATGATTTCTGCCACGTTCATGGCGAATGATATTGCACCGCGTCCGTGGAATGGCGGGTTGCCGTCGAAGAGTTCGGGTATAGTACCGATGCAGTGGTAGAAGAGTTCCTCTTCGTAACCAACGAGCAGACGGTCCACGAAGCTTGCACGAGACATCTTGTGCACCTTCAGGCATGCCTCCATGTAGAAGCCAGCCAGCCAAGGCCATGCTGTACCCTGGTGGTATGCATAGTCGCGCTGTACCTGAGGACCTACGTACATGGGGTTGTAGCCAGAGCTCTTTGGCGAGAGGCTGCGCAGACCCTTGGGTGTGAGCAGTTCCTTGGTACAGAAGTCGAGTACGGACTTCTGCTGCTTCTTGTCCAGAGGAGTGTAGTCGAATGCTACGGCGAAAATCATGTTGGGGCGAACCAGGTAGTCGCGGTATCCGTCCACACAGTAGTCGCAGAGGTATCCGTGTTCGTTCCAGAACATGCTCACAAAGCTCTTGCTCACCTCTTCTGCCAGTTCGGAGAACATCTTCACGTTCTTGGCGTCGCCAGTGTGTGTGCAGAGGTCGATGGCAAACTTCAGTGCGTTGTACCACAGAGCGTTGAACTCTACGATGTAGCCTGTACGTGGCACGATGGGGCGTCCGTTGGCGGTGGAGTTCATCCATGTGATAGCCTTGTCGCGACCCTCGCTGTAGACGAGCTTGTTGTCCATGACCTTGAGGTTGGGATGGTTGTTGCCCAGAATCCATGTCATGATGTCACGCACGAGTGCATAGTACTTCTGCACGCAGGTGTCCATGCTCTCGAACTTGCCGTACTGCTGTATGCACCATACTGCCCAAAGGAGCACGTCGGGCTGGTCTATTTCCTGAATGCTGACCTTGATGTCCTCGCCGTTCATGAATGCGCGGATGGCCTTTTCGGCGGTTTCCATCACATCGTCGTACTTGGTGAGTTCGTTGTTGGTCAGTGTGAGACCGGGCAGTGCTATGAACTGGTCGCGTGCACGGCACTTGAACCAGGGGTAACCTGCCAATACGTAGTCTTCATGCTCACGATGAACGATGAACTGGTGTGCGCTGTTCACTAGTGTGTTGTAGAAGTTGTCGCGTGGTGTGCGGATGTTCACCTCAAACTCTGCCAGTTCTGCCAGAGTCTTGGTATCAATCTCGCTAAGGCCAGCGCTGAATACTACGCTCTCGCCCTTCTTGATGTTGAATTCGAAGTAGCCGGGCACGTAGAGGTCCTCGTTGCTGGCATAGCCGCGCTCCTGCTCCTTGGGGTATTCCACGCCCTTGTACCAGTTGGGGTTGTACACGAAGTTGTTCTCCTTGTTGAGCTGCATGAACAGTTCGGGATAGCCTTCGTACATGCAAGTGCGGATACCGCCCTGCACCTCGTGGTACTCGCGAGAGGCGAGGCTGTTCTCGTGTGTGTACTCGCGCACGCTACGGAATGCCAGGAAGGGCTGCAGGCGCAGGGTTGTGTCGCTATGCGCATCCATCAGGGTGTAGCGGATGATGATGCGGTCCTCAAAGTGCTGGAACATCTGTTCCTTCTTCAGAATCACACCACCCACACGATAGATGGTTGTTGGCACCTTTAGCGAGTCAAACTCGCGGATGTACTTGTGACCACGTGGTGAGAAGTTGTCGCCAGAATACTTGTGAAGACCGAGGTTAAACTCTGCTCCATGCTGTATTACCGTAGCATCCAAACTGGAAAGCAGGACGTGATTCTCCTGATCCAGCTCTGGTACGGGAACAACCAACAAGCCGTGGTACTTACGAGTGTTGCAATCAACGATTGTTGAGCAAGAATAGGCTCCTGAACGATTTGAGCGAAGGATTTCCTTTGGCAGGCTGTCCTCGAGATTCGTCATCAGAGTCTTGTCAAAACGTAAATAACTCATAGGTATTTTATAAATAGGTTAGTCTTTAGCACCTCAAAGTTAGCAATTTTATTTAAGATACTTTTGCAAATATGGATATTTGTCGTAATTTTGTGCCAAAGAACATATATAGCGCACATTAAATGCCTAAGAAGAGGATTCCCTGGGAAGAATATCTTGAGAAAATCAGCGATATGCTTGACACTCTCACTAACGAGCAACGCACAGAATTGCTCAATCACGTTTCTGTTGTAAAATTCAAGAAGAATGAAATCATATACAAGGAAGGCGATTTGCCCACAAATCTCTTGTGTCTGGTCAGTGGCAAGGTCAAGATTTACAAGGAAGGCGTAGGAGGACGTCCTCAGATTATGCGCGTACTGGGCGAAACAGAGTTCTTTGCCTATCGTGCCTATATGGCCAACGAACCCTTTGTTACGGCAGCGGCTGCCTTTGAACCTTGTGTGTTACTGAAAGTGCCATTGGGCATTGTTACTAACATGATTCAAGAGAATGCCACATTGGGGTGGTTCTTTATCCAGAAACTTGCACACGACCTGGGACAAAGCGACGAGCGTACCGTGAACCTGACACAGAAGCACATACGTGGACGATTGGCAGAAAGTCTTCTTTTCCTGAAAGACTCCTATGGCCTGGAGGAAGATGGTTCCACCTTATCTATATATATGTCGCGCGAGGACCTGGCCAACCTCTCCAACATGACCACCTCCAATGCAATACGTACCCTCTCTGCCTTTGCCAGCGAGAAACTGATTGCCTTGGACGGACGCAAGATAAAGTTCATAAACTTGAAGGAACTTGAGAAAATATCCCGAATAGGCTGATTCGTCCGCACCTCACTACCGCAACAAACAAGCACTGCACGTATGAGCAAATATCCCGTAGACCTAATTACCATCCTTGGCCCTACGGCCAGTGGCAAAACGCCCTTTGCCGCACACCTGGCGCACAACCTGGGCGATGCAGAGATAATCTCCGCTGACTCGCGCATGGTGTACCGTGGCATGACCATAGGCAGCGGCAAGGATCTTGACGACTATATAGTGCAGGGGCAGCAGGTGCCTTACCACCTTATAGACATTTGCGAACCAGGATACCGCTTCAATGTGTACGAATTTCAGTGCGCCTTCCAGAATGCCTACATGGACATCACTGCCCGCCAGCGCATGCCCATAATGTGCGGAGGCACTGGCCTCTACATAGAGAGCGTGCTCAAGTCCTATGAATTGGGACAAGTCCGTTTTCCGGAACGCAAGAGCCTTACCATCGGATTGAAGATAGACCGCGACCTCAGGCGCGAAAAGATAACCCGCCGACTGAAGGCACGTCTGGAGGAAGGCATGATAGAGGAGGTGCAGAGCCTCTTGCAGACAGTTTCTGCCGAACGTCTCATACGCTATGGCCTGGAGTACAAATTCGTTACCCTCTACTGCACTGGCCAGTTGTCATACGACGAGATGTTCCGCCAACTGGAAATTGCCATCCACCAGTTTGCCAAGCGCCAGATGACCTGGTTCCGTGGCATGGAAGAACGCCGAGGCATACCCATCCATTGGATAGATGCAACTTTGCCTCACGAAGAAAAGGTCAGTATGGTATTGGACATGCTCCAGACCGGTTATGTATAAATGCTTTCTTGGATATGCGAAAAGTTTGTCTTAAACTATCGTTCAAATAATGTTCCCGTAACTCTTATCAAGCGTTACGGGAACATCAGTTATGGTCTTCTCGGGATGGCGAATTACACTCTGCTTTACCTCCGATCTATTATGCTTGGCTATTGGATGCTGTTTTCCAATTCAAGCAATCTTCTATGCAAAAGTTGTACCATCCGTTCCAGATGTGAAATGCGCTCTTCCATGGATTTGTCTGCAGTGGGAGAGGACATGTGCTGAGGGATGGGACTTTCTTCTGCCGTTGTGGAAAAACGTGTGTTGTCGGGTATGACAACAAGGTCGTTTTCCGGCATTGGAATCTCAAAACCGTCCTTGTCTTCCACCATAACAAGGCCACCTTTCCTAAATCCTGTTACTCTACCTCCACCTACTTCGCGAAGGAAACGTACCTTGTCGCCTATATTGATATCCATATACTTATTCGGTTGTGTTGTTGGCTATTTCATCTGTGTTTTTCTTGTTGTATGTGCAACGTATACCATAAATTGTGATGGCAAGGAAGCATAACAACGGCAGAACGAATGATACATTTACCGCAGGATGACCAGAGATGGTGCCCATGTCAATGACAAGGCCTTGCAATGGTGGCATTACAGCACCGCCTACGATAGCCATGACGAGGAAGGCTGCTCCCAGTGAGGTATCTCGACTATCTACGTTTTCTAATGCTATACCATAGATGGTGGGGAACATCAGCGACATAAAGGCGGAGATGCCTACCAGACAGTAAAGTCCTGGCATGCCTACAATAAGAATTGCTCCCAGTGTACAAGTCATGGCGCCAATACCGAAGATTGCCAACAAAACACGTGAGTTGACATACTTCATGAGGAAGGTGCTGATGAAACGGCTACACAGGAACATGCTCATGGCAAAGATGTTGTAGTTCTGTGCCGTGGCCTTGTTGATGCCCAGGTTGTCAGCGTACTGGATGATGAATGTCCATACCATAATCTGCGCTGCCACGTAGAACATCTGTGCCAGTACCCCCTCGCGGTATATTCTGTTTTTCCATAGTCGTGAGAGTGTGTTTGATGCAGAATCCTGCTGAACCTCAGCCGATGTCTGTGGCATCTTCTTGATGGCGATGACGATGAACATTGTCAACACTACGAGACCAAGCATGACATATGGATTGCGGATGATTTCAAGGTCGTGCATGCGGATGCCTGCTTTTTCTGTTTCGCTCAGCGTGTGGAAGATGGTGTTTCCCATCTCATCTCGTCTGTCTGACCATAGAGAAGGAAGCACTACCAGCGAAGCAACAGCCATGCCGGATAGAGAACCCATGGGGTTGAAGGCCTGAGCAAGGTTGAGGCGTCGGGTAGATGTCTCTTTTGAACCCAAAGACAGGATGAAGGGATTTGCTGTGGTTTCCAGGAATGCCAGGCCAAATGTCAGAATATAAAGAGACAAGCAAAAGAATTTGAAACTTTGCATGGATGCTGCAGGAATGAACAGGAATGCACCTGCTGCATAAAGACCCAATCCCAATAATATTCCGCTCTTATAACTATATCTCCGGATGAACAGTGCGGCTGGTACGGCCATGGTGGCATAACCGCCATAAAAGGCAAACTGTACCAGCGATGCCTGGAAGGCAGAAAGTTCCATCACCGTCTGGAATGCCGCCACCATAGGGTTGGTGATATCATTGGCAAAGCCCCATAGGGCAAAGAGCGAGGTGATGAGGATGAAGGTAATGAGATATTTCTTTTCGACAAGTTTTTCTTTCATGGTTGATGTTTAGGTAATTTATAGAACCTACCTTTAGGTTTCAGGCATGTGCCTGTTTGTGTGGTTAATATAGATGGAAGATACGTTCCATCAATTGCCATTTCTCTGCCGAGGACATGCCTGCCTTTACCAACTGGAACTCGGCCATGTAGTCTTCCCATTCTGCCTGACGGGACAGGGTGCCAAGGCGTGTCATAGCGGTGTCCCAGTCGAAATCGAGGGGTGTTTCTACAATCATGAACAGGCGTGTGCCAAGCAGATATATCTCCATCTCCAATATACCCACTTCGCGAATACCTTCGGGTATTTCTTTCCAGATGTGCTCTTGGCTATGGCGGCGGCGATACTCGGCAATGAGTTCGGGATTATCACGGAGGTCCAGTGTCTGGCAATAGCGCTTCACAGGGCCATGGTATTGTTGTACGGGATAACCGTCTTTTGGATTTTCCATAGTATTTTCGGTTTGTTAAGTCTATTTGTTTGCAAAGGCAGGTATCAAGCCTTTTGGGGTTCGAAGACCTTGGGAGTTACGCTACGGCGCACCACCTCGCGCAATTCGCTCATGTCTGCTAATTCGCCGGCTGCCATTGCCTGAACAAGGATGTTGCCCATTGCCGTAGCTTCCACGGGACCTGCCCATACGGGTATGCCCAGGGCATCGGCGGTGAACTGGTTGAGAAGGCCGTTTTGCGAACCGCCTCCAATGATGTGCAGACGCTTGGGCTTCTCTGGAAGGATATTGTCAACACCATCGATGGCCTCGCGGTATTTGGTGGCTAGCGACAAGAGTACACATCGTACAATTTCTGCCTTTGTCTGTGGTACTTGCTGGTTGCTCTGTGCACAGTAGTCGCAAATAGCCTTTTCCATGGATGCGGGATTCATGAACGAGGCATCAGCCACGGGAATGATGCTTGATATCTGTGCCTTGTCGGCGGCAGGGAGTATCTCGGCAAAGGTCTGTTCCTCGCCACGTTCTTTCCATTCTGCCATGAGGCGTTGCATAATCCAAAGTCCGGTGATGTTTTGAAGGAAGCGGATACGTCCGCCCACACCACCTTCGTTGGTAAACTCAGCCTTGCGGGCTTCCTCGGTGAGTACAGGTTCGGACAATTCAAAACCAAGCAACGACCATGTGCCGGAACTGAGGAATGCTGTTGCACCATCGCCTTCTACGGCTGGCACGGCGGCAACGGCAGAAGCAGTGTCGTGCGAACCTACGGCTATTACCTTCACGTTGCCAAGTCCTGTTTCCTCAGCAATGTCCTTGCGCAATTCTCCACGCGCGGTTCCCGGCATCACAATCTCACCAAAAATACGTTTGGGCAAACCAAGAGCCTCGATGGTTTCCCACGACCACTCTCTGCGTTTGGCGTCGAGAAGTTCGGAGGTGGAGGCTATGCAATACTCGTTGTTGGCCTTGCCTGTGAGAAAATAACTGAACAGGTCGGGCATGAACAGGAGATGTTCGGCTGCTTCAAGTTGGGCGGTCCCCTTGATGCTAAGCAACTGTGCCAGAGTGTTGATTTCCATCACCTGAATGCCTGTAGTTGCATAGTGCTCGGTGGGAGAGAGGGTCTCGAAGAGTTTCTCTGTCATGCCGGCGGTGCGTGCATCGCGGTAGCAAACGGGGTTGCCTATGAGTTGTCCGTCGCGGT
Organism: Bacteroidaceae bacterium; assembly: GCA_017628845.1. Lineage (GTDB taxonomy): Bacteria > Bacteroidota > Bacteroidia > Bacteroidales > Bacteroidaceae > Physcousia. The sequence goes on along the minus strand of JAGBYI010000033.1, from coordinate 10,343 downwards.
CAATAAGTCCGAAGTCCACTCCCCATGTGTCCACACCGATGCTCTCTACCTGGTAGCCCTTAGACGCGGCTTTTTTCAAACCGGTCTTCATGTCCTCGAACAGGGCAGGGAAGTCCCAGTAGACATGCTCGCCCAAGCGTACCTGGCGGTTGCCGAAACGGTGTACCTCCTCCATGACGAGTTTGCCATCTTCGAGCCATCCGGCAATGACGCGTCCGCTACCTCCACCAAAGTCGGCGGCAAGATATACTTTGCTCATTTTGTGTCTTGTTTATGCTGAAGTGAGGAGACAAAGGATGAAAACATCCGGCAACCGTCCTTAGATGGAAGAGTAGGGTGGAGGTCCTCATCCTTTGTCATCATTTGTTGGTTACTGTTGCAGGGGAGTCTTCTTGCCCAGAACGTAGATGTCCAGGTCCTCAATCTCCTGTGGTGTGAGGACGGAGTAGTCGCCACCTGTCTGCACGATGATGCGGCATGCCATCTCGAAGAACATGGCACGCTCGAATGCCTGGTCAAAATCCTTGCCGCAAACCACCTGTCCGTGGTTGGTAAGCAGGATGGAGTTGTGGTCTTGCATGGCCTCCATAACGGCAGCCGCCAATTCGGGCGAACCGGGACGGAGGTAGGGGATTACGGGAATTTCACGACCTACATGACAGGGAACCTCGGCAGTTACATTGAAGTTCTCCGGCTTCTTCTTCATGCAAGACACGGCTGTGGCATAGGGTGACTGGAAATGCAGCACCACGTTCACGTCAGGACGTGCACGCAGAACGCCCAAGTGGAAACCGCTTTCCATGGATGGCTTCACTCCGTTGAGCACCTCACCGGTGGCAACCACACACTGAGACACCTTCTCCTTCTGGATGGTGGGCACCCATGAACCTGTGCCGGAAACAAGTGCCTCTTCGCCAATGCGCCAGGAAAGGTTACCGCTACTGCAAACAGTTAGTCCGGCATCGCCCACACGGTGTGCCTGCTTGATGAATTCCTCTATATGAAGATTTGTAATCATGTCTTTTGTCTTTTATTATATAATAAGGTGTAATGTTTAGAAGTTTTAGAGAACCTTCTCGTAGAGACCCAGGATGATGTCCTTGTCCACAAAGCGAGGGTTACCGGGTGTGCACACATCGGCGGCGGCAGCTGTGGCAAGACGGTCGAGGTCTTCTGCCTTGATGCCCAGTTCAGAAAGATGCTGGGGAATACCCACACGGATGGACAATTGGCGAACGGCTTCTACGGCTGCCTCTGCTGCCTCCTCGTTGTTCATGCCGGCAGAGTAAACATCCATTGCCTTGGCTATCTGCACATACTTGTCGATGGCGGCAGGCATGTTGAACTCCATCACCGTTGGAAGAAGCAGGGCATTTGCCACACCATGAGGAATGTCGAAGATAGCGCCCATGGGGTGTGCCATGCCGTGTACCACGCCAAGACCTACGTTGGAGAATGCCATGCCGGCAATGTACTGTGCCACGGCCATGCCATTGCGTGCCTCTGCATTCTGGGGCTCGTTGACAGCTGTCTCCAGATAGCGTGCAATCATTTCAATAGCCTTAAGTTCGAACATGTCGCTCATCTCCCAGGCACCCTTGGTGATGAGACCTTCGATGGCATGTGTGAGCGCATCCATACCAGTGGCTGCGGTAAGGCTGCGGGGCAGGGTGTACATCAGTTCGGCATCGACAATGGCCATGATGGGGATGTCGTTAGGGTCAACGCATACCATCTTCTTCTGGTTCTCCTCGTCGGTGATAACGTAGTTGATGGTCACCTCGGCAGCAGTACCAGCGGTGGTAGGCAGGGCTATGATGGGCACAGACTTCTTCTTGGTGTCGGCAACGCCTTCAAGAGAAACCACGTCGGCAAAGTCGGGGTTGTTGGTGATGATGCCTACAGCCTTGGCGGTGTCCATGGAAGAACCGCCACCGATGGCGATGATGAAGTCGGCGCCTGACTTGGCAAATGCCTCTACACCAGCCTTCACGTTGGAAACGGTGGGGTTGGGCTTGATCTCGCTGAACACCTCATAGGGGATGTTGGCACCTTCGAGCACCTTCAGCACCTTGTCGGCAACGCCAAACTTGATGAGGTCCTTGTCTGTGGCAACAAAAGCCTTCTTGTAGCCAAGACGTGATATTTCCTGTGGGAGCACTTCGCGTGCACCAGGACCGAAGTAAGAAACTTCGTTCAGTATGAAACGGTTAATCATTTGTATCAGATTTTAGGAATATAATGTGTAAAGGGTTAAAAAGGTATGGTCTTGTGTCGACCTCCTTTTTAACCCTTAATAATCTATGTATTACTTGTAAACGGGACCGTATGTCTGGCATGCTCTGTAGTCAGAACCCTCCTTGTCCATGCCGAATGCGTTCCATGCAGCGGGACGGAAGATATTCTCCTCGGGCACGTTGTGCATGCATACGGGTATGCGGAGCATAGAAGCCAGGGTGATGAGGTCGGCACCGATGTGACCATAGCTGATGGCACCGTGGTTGGCACCCCAGTTGTTCATCACTGAATAAACGTCCTTGAAGGGAGCCTTTGTCTCGTCCAGACGGGGAACGAACCATGTTGTGGGCCATGTGGGGTCGGTACGCATGTTCAGCACCTCGTGAATCTCGGGATCCACGTCGGCTGTCCAACCCTCGGCAATCTGCAGGACGGGGCCAAGACCCTTGATGAGGTTCAGACGAGACATGGTAACAGGCATGCCACCCTTAGAGAGGAAGTTGGATGAGAAACCACCGCCACGGAAGTAGTCACGGTCGGCAGGCATCCAGTTGGTGTTCTTCAAACAGCCCTCAACGTCGGCATCGGTCATCTCCCATGCGGGCTTCATGCAAGGTTCGCCATTGGCATTGGTGCTGGCACCTGTAGCGTCGAGAGTTGTAGCACCAGAGTTGATGAGGTGAATCATACCGCCAGAAGCCAGACCAGTCAGTTCCTTGCCTGTTACACGCTTAACAGCCTCGGGGCTCCAGTATGTACGCACGTCGGAGAACATCTGGCCGCAACCAGTCAGCAACTTGCCGAAGAGCATTGCCACGGCATTGCATGCATCGTTCTCGGTAGCAACTACATAAGCCTCGCGAATACCGTTCCAGTCGAAGGTGCTGCAGAGCAGAGCCTCGGTGAAGTCGCCATTGGGTTTCCAGTCGGTCCACTGACGCTGGCCCTGGAAACCTGCCGCGATGGCATTGTGACCGATAGCCTCTTCCTTGAAGCCCATCTCCTTGAGTTTTGGATTGCCAAGCATCAGGTCGCGTACGATAAGGGTCATCTTCACTACAAATTCCCAGTCGGCATCCTTGCCTGCACGGTCCTTCTGCTTCTCGGGACGGTTCTTGTCCCAACCCTCGTTCACCTTACAGTATTTCTCTGTCCAAGCCATAGCCTTGGCATACTCCTCGTGGTCGTAGATACCTTCTTCCATGCGGCGGAGGATTTCAGTCTCGTCCACGCTCTCGTTGCGCATGCCCAGATATTCCTGGAAGAAGTTCTGGTCAACGATACTGCCTGCTATACCCATGCACTGGCTGCCTACAGACAGGTAACTCTCGCCACGCATTGTAGCAACAGCCAGGGCGGCACGTGCCCAACGCAGAATCTTCTCCTCTACATCAGCAGGAATAGTGTTGTCTGCCAGATCTTGAACGTCATGGCCATATATGCCGAATGCAGGCAAACCCTTCTGTGCATGACCAGCCAATACGGCAGCCAGATATACAGCACCGGGACGTTCTGTACCGTTGAAGCCCCAAACAGCCTTTGGCCAGTGGGGATGCATGTCCATGGTCTCAGAACCATAGCACCAGCAAGATGTAACGGAGATGGTGGCACCTACGCCCTCACGCTCGAACTTAGCCTGGCAAGCGGCAGTTTCTGCCACACGGCCGATTGTGCCGTCAGCAATAACACACTCCACGGGAGTACCGTCGGCATGCTTCACGTTGGCAGAAATCAGTTCGGCAACAGCCTTTGCCAGATTCATTGTCTTTTCTTCAAGACTCTCACGTACGCCACCCTGACGACCGTCGATAGTGGGGCGAATACCAATTTTAGGATACTTGCTCATAGTGTTAGGTTTATTTAGGTTTGTTTTTAGTTATCAAATCGTAACAAAGATAACGAAAATATATTTTACTTCTGTTGATAAGTGCGATATTTTTTCTTGTCGTTAAGATAAATTTAAATCTGTATCCCTTTTGTTCCCTCTTCTTCTTCACCGAATACGAAAAAAGGAGGTCCGCGGTGGAACCTCCCTTGTAGCATTATCTATTAATTGAATTACAGGCTATCGCCAAAGTCTTCCTTGAACTTGGAAACAAGTTCCTCCTGCCAGTGTCCAATTTCCTTAAGACGACCGAAGAAGAATCGTAGTACATTTGGTTCCTCAACCCACTTCAGGCCACCGATGAGTTCACGGTTGTCCCACAGCCATTTCACACGGTCTGCCACGTACTTGATTTGTGATAATGTAAATACGCGGCGGGGAACTGCCAGGCGCATCAGTTCCAGTTCAGAGAAGCGTTCTGTTCCGTCGGGTTCGCGCTGTTCGGAAAGTGTACCGCGCTCCATGCCTCGGATACCACTGGCGATATACAATGCCGTGGCAACAGCTGCCGCAGGATACTGGTCGTGTGGCATGTCGGGTACGAACCCTTGGCAATCAAGGTGTGCGCCAAGACCGCCAGCAGGCTTAATCATGGGAACGCCATAAGCATCAAGTTCGTTTACAAGGTATGATATGAACTCAGGACCGTGACTCAGGTAGTCCATGTCCAATGACTCGTAAAGTCCCTCTGCCATTGACTCTATGGAACGGACATCAATACCACCATAAGTCAGGAAACCTTCGTACAGAGGAATGTACTCCATCATGCTTTTGATCAGATCCGTATTGTGACTGATGATAGCACCACCGCGTGCAAATCCCAGTTTGCGCGCAGAGAAGTATATGATGTCCATCTTGTTGGCCAACAGATGGTATATCTCCTTGGGCGTCATGTACTTGCACTGGGCCTCACGGGTCTTCATGAAGTATATGTTGTCCTGCAACAATGAAGCGTCCAGAATACTGGGTACACCGAACTCGTGGCAGATGTCTGCTACGGCCAGCATATTCTCCAGACTAACGGGTTGGCCGCCGATAAGGTTTGTTCCTGCCTCAACACGAACATAGGCAACCTTCTCTGGTCCGTATTCACGTATTGTTTTCTTAAGTTCCTTTAGGTCGAAGTCTCCCTTGAAAGGGTCATCGCTTTGTGGCAAGAGACCTTTCTTCTGCACAAGTTCCAGAACTTCGCCACCGCATCGTGTGACGTGTGCTTTGGTAGTGGTGAAATGGAAGTTCATTATTGCCACCATACCTGGTTTTACAAAACGTTCGGCAAGGATGTTCTCGCATGCACGTCCCTGATGTGCCGGCAAGACGTTGTCTGTGCCGAATACCTCCTTGATGGCTGCTTTGAGGCGGTTGAATGTTTCGCTGCCTGCATAAGCATCGTCTGCTACATGCATTGCTGCTGTTTGGCGGTCAGACATGGCATTTACACCAGAGTCGGTGAGCATGTCCAGATAGATGTCCTTGTTTTGGAGCAGAAAAGTGTTGTTGCCTGCTTGCTGGATGGCACGAAGACGATCATCTACAGGCAAGAGATTCAGTTTCTGTATTACACGAACCTTGTGCATTTCCAGTGGCACTTGGTTTTCTGCTTGATAGAATTTTACTGACATAAGACTGTTGTATTATTTATGTTTATTTGCATTCGTCGACAAAGATACGTACTTTTACCCATTGTCAGGCGATTATGTTTCACTAAATGGCAAATGTATAGGGTCTTAGCGCATTTTGGTAGACAAAAGTTCATTATTTTGTTTTATCTGTGTCCGCAAATAATAGAAAGGCATCAAACAATGTGATGCCAGCTTTACGTGGCATTTTGGTCCTCCCGAGGACCGACCTGAAAGAACCGGGAACTCTCGCTTCGGTCCTCGGGAGGACCGGCCTCCGTTCTCCCGAGAGGCTTATTGTCTGTTCTGCAACTGTCTTTGAATGGAAAAAGAAAAGACTCGCAAACGCCATTGTAGGCGAATGCGAGTCTTGGTAAAAAGTTTATGTCAAATCGGGGATTATTGTTTCACGATATTTGGTTTCTCCAGACCATAGCCCTTCTTGCTATCCTCTGCTTTCAGCCACAGGGCCAGGCCAAGAGCAACAACACCGAATACTGCAAAGATGAGCATGGGCAGGGTGTAGTCGTACTGGATAACCTCGTTGCCATCGCGAACTACGGTGCCAACGATGCAATAGTCGCTCAGCACATTGCCGATGAGCAGGGGCACGCTACCCAAACCGATGTTCTGTACCCAGAAGATGAGCGCATAGGCAGAACCCAGAAGGCGCAAGGGGATAATCTTGGGCACTGAGGGCCACATGGCACTGGGCACCAGAGAGAAGGCTACGCCAAGCAACACCATGATCAGGGCTGCAAACCACCAGTAGTTGAGCATGGGCATGGCAAAGAGCAGGTGCACGATGATGAGCAGCACAGAACCGATTACCATGATTGTGGCACCCTTGCCATACTTGTCGTAAATACCACCGAAGATTGGGGTCATGAGCAAGTTGCCGAAGGGAAGTATGGAGGGCAGGAAGCCAGCCAGTGTGGGGTCGACATTGTACTTGTTTATCATCAGCGAGGTGGCATACTTCAGGAAGGGGAACACGGCAGAGTAGAAGCAGAGGCAAAGCAATGCTATCAGCCAGAAACCCTTGCTCTTGAGGATGATGGTGAGGTCGCCAATCTTGAAGGTCTCGTCGTCGGCATCATCAGCAACAAAGGCGCCTTCCTGCTTGTCCAGACGGCTGTCCATAACGCAGAACACGAGGTATGCTAAAAGACCGATAACCAGGAGTACCCATGCCATGAGCAGAGGAGTAGACACCTCGAAGTTCTTGGCAAGGATGGGGCTTACGGCCAGAGCCAGGGCTGTACCCAAACGGGCTACGGCTACCTGAATACCCATTGCCAGGGCTGTTTCATAGCCACGGAACCAGCGTGCAATTACCTTGGTAACGGTGATACCGCAGTTCTCGGTGCCTACGGCAAACACAGCATAGCCAAGGCATGCTACAAGCACCTGCTTGTTAAGGCCAAGGAAGATGGCTTCGCCACCAGGCTGGATGTACTCGATGGCATAGTACTTGATACCGGCACCTGCTACCATGAACAGGCAGGTAACCACACCGGTTAGACGCACGCCAATCTTGTCCAGGATGATGCCACCGAAAAGGAGGGCAAAGAAGAACACGTTGAACCACATGTAGGCCCAGTTGAAGTTGCCGAAGTCGCTGGCACTCCAGCCCATACCGCCCTGTTCAACGGAAATGCCGAGCATGTCCATCAGGGGAGACATGGCATCGGTCAGGAAGTAGCCCCACATCATGGTGAAGCTTACGATGATGAGCGCCGTCCAACGTGCTACCCATGAATCGCGCAGAGTTTGTTTTAATGCTGTTGTCATTATGTTTTGTGTTAGATGATTTTAGTTGTTATAGTTGTTATAGTTGTTATAGAACCTCTATGTCTTCTATATCTGGGAAATATTATTCTGCCTTCAGCCACTTGTCCAGCCAGCGGAAGAAGGTGCGCTGCCAGAGGATGCCGTTCTGGGGCTTGAGCACCCAGTGGTTTTCGTCGGGGAAGAGGAGCAGCTGGGCAGGTATGCCACGCACGCGGGCGGCGGTGAAGGCACTTTCTGCCTGGGTGTACTCGATGCGGAAGTCCTTCTGTCCGTGGATGCAGAGGATGGGAGTGTCCCAACGGTCAACATACAGATGAGGAGAGGTCTCGAACACCTTGGCACGCTTGCCCTGAGCGTCCTTGTACCAGGGAGCCTGACCCATATCCCAGTTGGGGAACCAGAGTTCCTCGGTTTCCATGTACTGCTGCTGGGTATTGAAGATACCGTCGTGGGCAATGAAGGCCTTGAAGCGCTTGTCGTGGTTGCCGGCAAGCCAGTAGACGCTATATCCGCCGAAGCTTGCACCTACGGCACCAAGGCGCTCGGCATCAACCCAAGGCTCCTTGGCTATGTCGTCGATGGCAGAAAGGTAGTCCTTCATGCACTGACCAGAGTAGTCGCCGCTGATTTGCTCCAGCCACTCCATGCCGAAACCGGGAAGGCCACGGCGGTTGGGAGCGATGACAACATATCCCTGAGAGGCCATCACCTGGAAGTTCCAACGGAAACTCCAGAACTGGCTAACGGGCGACTGAGGACCGCCCTCGCAGAAAAGCAGGGTGGGGTATTTCTTTGTCTCGTCGAAATTGGGAGGCAGGATTACCCAAGCCAGCATGTCCTTGTTGTCGGTGGTCTTTATCCAGCGCTCGCGCACCTCACCGAACTGGAAGTGGTCATAGAAGGGCTCGTTCTCCTTGGTAATCTGCTCTGTCTTGCCGTCGCTGATGTTTACGAAGAACACCTCGTCGGCACGACTCATGGAGTGGCGCTTGGCAAGGAGTTTCTCACCCTGAGGATGAACTCCGAGCAGAACAAAGTCGGCCACCTCGTCGGTAATCTGCTTTACCTCGCCAGAAAGGTTGGTAGAGTAGAGGTTGGTCTTGCCATGCCATACGCCAGAGAAGTACAGGGTGCTGTTGTCGCTTGCCCAGGCAAACTCATTCACACCGCTTTCAAAACTCTCGGTAACGTATGACTTCTTGCCTGTAGCAAACTCGTAGATGCAGAGGCGTGTGCGGTCGCTTTCGTATCCGTCGCGCTCCATGCTACTCCATGCAATGAACTTGCCGTCGGGCGAGAACTGCGGATTCTGGTCGTAACCTGCATTCACATCCTCCTGGAACTGGTTCACGGCCTGGTGCTTGAGCGAGCGTGTGGGGTCGCAAGCAGGGCGCACATAGCCTTCGGGCTTGCAGAGGTTCTTGGTTTCTCCGCTTTCGAGGTCATAAAGGAAAATATCGCTATCGGTGCTGATGGCATAGTCAATGCCAGAGAGTTTGCGGCAGGTGTATGCCAGCTGCTTGCCGTCGGGGCTCCATGCAAACTGCTCTGTGCCGCCAAAGGGAAGCATGGGACTTTCGTAGGGAGTGCCTTCAAGAAGGTCCTCGCCCTGGCTAACCTTGTTGCCATCAAACGAAGCAATGAAGGGGTGGGGGGCAGACTTGGTGTAGTGGTCCCAATGCTTGTACATCAGATCGTTGGCAACGATACCAGTGGACAGGCCAAGGTCGTCGTCGTTCTTCTGCACACTTGCCTCGTGTGCAACGGTCTCTACCAGTACAACCTTCTTTCCGCATGGCGAGAACAGATAGTCGTCCACGCCGTTTGCCTCGAATGAAATCTGCTGGCGGCCAGTTCCGTCGGCATTCATCATCCACAGCTGCATGGTGCCGGAACCATCGTTGGCACTTGCGAGGAAGGCAATCTTGTCGGTATCTGGAATGAACGAGGGGGCATATTCCGAAGCAGACAGGGCAGTGAGCATTGAAGGCTCGCCTTCTGCCGAGGGTGTTGAGGTGTAGATAACAGAACGGCTGCGGTTCTTCTCCACGCTATAGTATGTGACACTGTAGACCGACTTCTGTGCATCGGCAGAGAGATGGTAAGCGCCTATGCGGCCCATTTGCCACATTACCTTGGGGGTGAACTGATGTGAAGAGTCTGCAAACTCGGAGGTGCGTCCGATGTTGGCAACGTCCGAAGTGTTCTCTCCGGAGGGAGTGCATGCCACAAGTGAGAGCGACATAAGGGTTGAGGTTAAGAGTTTGTTCATATTTGTAGGTTTATTGTTATGTCAGGTGCTTTGATAAGCAGAAATCAGGAACCAGAGGATGAAGTCCGAAGGCTTGATGCTCTAATTCCCAATTTCAGAATTGTATGAGAGTGTACAGGGCAGGAATGTTCCTATACCTTATATATAATATGGGTTTACTTCCTGTTCTTCTGCTGCTCTTCCATCTGCTTTTGCAGAGCCTCGAGACGGGCAGCCATGCCAGTTGTCTTCTTGGGGTCGTTCTTGTGCTTAGCACGATATTCCTCCAACTTGGCAAGAAGTTTCTTGTCGTCGGTGGTCTTGCGCAGGAACCACATGATGAGGATGCTGGTCAGACCTGAGAGGAAGTAGTAGTAGCAAAGACCGCTTGAGTAGTTGTTGAACATGAAGAAGAACATCAGGGGCATGATGTACATCATGTACTGCATCATCTTCATCTGCTGTGCCTGCTCGCTGGACATCTGTGCATTCTGCTGGCGCATGGAAATCCATGTGTTGATGATGTTGGTGGCGCAGAACAGTATGCAGAAGATGC
>JAGBYI010000201.1 GCA_017628845.1 Bacteroidaceae bacterium | reverse complement strand
TTGGACATTCCTGAGGAATAATAGTCACGAAGAATTAATAAGCGTTCTTCTTCACTGTAACGTTCGAATTTCTTTCTCATACTGTTTACACATTTTATTAATTGTTATCAAATGTGTCTACCTATATCAGTATAAGACAAGGCATTTAGGAATAATATGAGAACCTTATTTCAATAAGGGAGAATCAAGAGATTTCCTCCATGGGGAGCATAACGAAGTCCCTGTCCTTCATGCGGGGGTGTGGGAGGGTAAGTTCCGGAGTGTCCATGGTGATGTCATCGTAGGTGAGAAGGTCTATGTCGATGGGGCGGTCGAAGTGCTGGAGGATGCCGTCGGTGCAAGTGCTCTTTTGCGTACGGCCCAGTTCCTGCTCTATCTTCTGCGTTTCGCGAAGGCACGACATGGGAGACATCATCGTGTGCACAAGGCATACAAGGTTTATGAACCTGTGGTTGCTGGAGAAGCCCACGGGGTCAGTTTCAATTAGAGAGGAGACCCTATAGACAGAGCCCACACGCTCATCAATGAGTGCGAGGGCTCTGCGTATGTTCTCTTCCCTGTTGCCCAGGTTGGAACCGAGGCCGAGGTAGAGTTTGTGTGTCATCTATAATCTTTGTATAGGATGGATGATCAGTCGTTGAGTATCAGCATGGCATCGCCAAAGGTGCCGAAACGGTAACGGCGCTTGGGGTCGCTCTCGTTGTAGCGCATAGCCTCCTTGTAGGCCTTCATTACCAGGTCGTAGCCACCATAGGCAGCGGTGAGCATTAGCATGGTGCTGACAGGGCTGTAGAAGTTGGCCACCATGGCGTCGGCAATGTGGAAGTCGTAGGGAGGGATGATGAACTTGTTGGTCCATCCGTCAAATGGTTTCAGGTTGTTGTCGGCGCTGACGGCGGTTTCCAGTACCCTCTGCACGGTGGTGCCAACGGCAACGATGCGACGACCGTTCTTCTTGGCATTGTTGATGATGTCGCAAGCCTCCTGTGTTACGTGCATCTCCTCGCTATCGGTCTTGTGCTTGGTGAGGTCCTCCACATCTATGCTGCGGAAGCATCCAAGACCGCAATGCAATGTGACGAAGGCCTGCTCGATACCCTTGATTTCCATCATCTTGAGCAGTTGGGGAGAGAAGTGCAAGCCCGATATGGGTGCTGTGACGGCACCCTCGTTCTTGGCAAAGACGGTTTGGAAGTCCTCCAGGTCCTCGGGTTCGGAGGGACGGCTGATGATTTCCCTTGGCAATGGAGCCTCGCCCAGGGCATAGAGGGCATGCTTGAACTCGTCGTGAGGGCCATCGTAGAGGAAGCGCAGTGTGCGTCCGCGGCTGGTGGTGTTGTCAATAACCTCGGCCACCATACTGTCGTCCTCGCCAAAGTAGAGCTTGTTGCCTATACGGATTTTGCGTGCGGGGTCGACAAGCACGTCCCAAAGGCGCATGTCGGCATTCAGTTCCCTGAGCAGGAATACCTCTATCTTGGCACCAGTCTTCTCCTTGTTGCCATACAGGCGTGCCGGGAAAACCTTGGTGTCGTTGAAAACAAACACATCCTTCTCGTCAAAGAAATTGATGATGTCGCGGAAGGACTCGCGATGCTCGATTACACCGCTCTTGGCATGCACTACCATCAGGCGGCAATCGTCGCGATGGAAATAGGGACGCTCTTCGTCGGGTCCGAATTCACATGGATACTGTGCGATGCGCTCCTCCGGGAGGCGGTACTTGAACTGGGAAAGTTTCATATATTATATGTGTGTATGGTGTTATTGTTGTTGTACAGTTTCTTTGGGTAGAGTCTCCAGCCATTGCAGGAAGGTGTCCAGGGTGTGGCACTCCTCCACCCTATAGTCGCCAATACGTGTGCGTCGGAGAGCGGTGAGGTGCGCCCCCGAGTTCAATGCCAGGCCGATGTCGCGTGCCAGGGCGCGGATGTACGTGCCCTTGCTGCACACCACACGGATTGTTGCCTGCATGGCGGCAGGGTTGAAGTCCTGCAACTCTATCTCGTCGATGACCAGGACCTTGGCCTTCAGTTCCACCTCCTTGCCCTGGCGTGCCAGGTCGTAGGCACGCTTGCCGTCCACCTTGCATGCAGAGTATGAGGGTGGCACCTGCTCTATGCGGCCAATGAAACGGGTCAGGGCCTCCTCTATCTTCTCTCTGGTGATATGCTCGGTGGGGAAGGTGGCATCCACCTCCGTCTCCAGGTCGAAACTGGGTGTGGTGGCGCCCAGTTGCAGGGTGGCGATGTACTCCTTGGTCTTTGCCTGCAAAGTGTCTATCTGCTTTGTAGCCTTGCCCGTGCATATAATCAGTACACCTGTTGCCAGAGGGTCGAGAGTGCCAGCATGGCCAACCTTCAGTTTCTTCTCCCCGATGTGCTTGCACAGGAGATAGCGCACCTTGTTGACCAACCCGAAGGAAGTCCACTCAAGTGGCTTGTCGAAGGATAGTATAGTTCCGCTTTTGAAGTCCATTCAAAGATGTGTGTTAGGGGGATTACATGATTTGCAGGTCAAATCCAGCCGCCATCATAATAAGTATGATGCCACCCACCACGATGCGATACCAGCCGAATGCCTTGAATCCGTATTTCTGGACATACTTGATGAACCCCTTTATGGCAAGCATGGCCACAATGAAGGCAACGACATTGCCCACAACGAGGGTAGTCATGTTATCCACAATCATCTCTATGCCTCCTGTTTTGAGTATCTTGTACACCTTGTACAGTGTGGCGCCAAACATGGTGGGTACGGCCAGGAAGAAGGAGAACTCTGCCGCAGCCTTGCGTGTAAGACCCTGCGACATGCCGCCTACTATAGTTGCCATGGAGCGGGATACACCCGGAATCATGGATATGCACTGGAACAAGCCTACCATGAAGGCACGCCTCTCGGTGAATGGAGTGTCCTCGCTGCCCTTGTTGAAAATCTTGTCGCAGAACAGCATGAATATGCCACCCAGGACAAGCATTACGGCAACAACTGCCACGCTTTCAAGCATTGCATCAATAGCATCGCTGAACAACAGGCCCAGAACTGCTGCCGGAATGAAGGCAACGAAAAGTTTCCAGTAGAAGTCGAACGTGTGCAGAAGGCGTTTTATGCAAGATGCTCCCTCCGGTGCAGGCGTATGGTTCAATTGGAAGAAGCGCTTCCAATAAAGAACCACCACAGAAAGGATAGCACCAAACTGTATGATGAACGTGAAGGCCTTTACGAACTCGGTGCTTTCCACGCCCAGGAGATTCTGTGCTATAATCATGTGACCTGTAGAGGAGACGGGCAGGAACTCGGTCAATCCCTCCACAATGGCGATGATGATGGTATCCAGTATGCTCATGTCTGTGCTGTATTACTTTTTGGTGGGTTTTGCCATTATGCCATAGATGATGAAGATGAACCCTGCAAAGCATACGGCAGGTGCCACCTTTATGCGACGTACACTGAATATGTCGGGATTGAAGGCCTCTTCGGTGCTGCCGCTACCGCTCATGAGAATCAGGCCGGCAATGATGATGACCATACCTATGGCCAGCAGGATGTAGTTCTTTTTGGAAAATGCCAGATTATTCATTATTATATGTAGAATAAGGGGTTACTTATATAGGTCGCTTTCGCGCATTCTCAGGAAACGTGTTACGCTGATATATGTGCAGAAAAGTGTGATGACAAGTGCAAAGGCAAGAACGCTGGCGGCCATGATGATAATGTTTTGACGCGGAATAAATACGGATATATCCCCATCGAACTTTACCATCCAGTGAACCAGCAGGACAAGTATGCCATCTGCTATGGCGGTTGCCAGCAGTCCCATGCCCAGACCTCGCAACATGAATGGACGGCGTATAAAACTCCATTTTGCACCAACCAGCTTCATGGTATTGATAATAAAGCGATGGCCGTACACGCTCAAGTGTACGGTGTTGTTGATGAGGCTTATGCAGATGACGGCCAGTATAGCGGTTATTGCCAGCAGGATTATTGTAATGGTATTTAGATTGCTGTTCAGGCTTTCTATCATTTCCCTTTGATATATTACATCGATAACAGCATCCTCTTGCTGGAGTTCTCCAACAATCCAGTTCAGGCTGTCTGGGCATACGTACTCCGACTTCAGTTTCAGTTCCAGCGATATGCTGAATGGATTCTTGTCCAGAAACTCGCGTGGGTCTATGCCCATAGTCTCCACCTGCTCTTGCAAAGCCTGCTCGCTACTGATATAGTCAATGCGATGTATGTACTGCCTTTCCGAAATCTGGCTGTCCAGTTCATGTGCCATCTCAGGTGTTGTGCCATCGGCCAGAACCAACGTTACAGTGAGGTCCTGGTGCACATAGTCGCGTATCTCCTTTGCCGTAAGGATGAAGAGGACAAGGGCGCCCAACAATAGCAGTACCATCGTGGTGCTGATGGTGCTTGTCAGGAACTGCCAACGGTGTATAGCGGTCTTTTTCATATAGCTATGCCTTTCAGCGTTGCACTGGAACTTTCGGTAATTCTAACCCTTACGGTCTCTCCTATGCGGTGGTTGTTGCGGTCAATGATAACAACCTTATTCTGTTCTGTACGACCGAACAGCTGTTCGCGGCTACGCTTGCTCGTACCCTCAAGCAGAACATCGTATTCCTTGCCCACGCACAGGCGGTTACATTCGGCAGAGAGTTCGTTCTGCAAGGCAATGAGTTCGTTCAGGCGGCGTATCTTCACCTCCTCTGGTATGTCGTCGGGGAAGTGCTTGCTGGCATAGGTGCCGGGGCGCTCGCTGTACTTGAACATGAAGGAAGAGTCGTACTGGCACAGACGCATCAGGCTGAGGCTCTCCTGGTGCTCTTCCTCGGTCTCGCTGCAGTATCCGGCAAAGATGTCTGTTGATATTGCGCAATCGGGTATAATCCTGCGAATGGCCGCAACACGGTCAAGGTACCATTCGCGGGTATACTTGCGATTCATCAGTTTCAGTATCCTGTTGCTTCCGCTCTGTACGGGCAGGTGAATGTGCTTGCATACGTTTGGTTCCTCGGCTATGACATGCAGAGTTTCGTCGCTCATATCCTTGGGATGGGAAGTGGTAAACCTTACACGCATATTAGGTACGGCCTGAGCCACAAGACGCAGAAGTTTTGGGAAATCGGTCTCGCCGTAGGAGTAGCTGTTCACATTCTGTCCGAGCAGGGTCACCTCCTTAAAGTTTCTTGCCTGCAGGTCGCGGCACTCCTTGAGAATACTCTCCACGTCGCGGCTACGTTCGCGTCCTCTGGTGTAGGGCACGATGCAATAGTGGCAGAAGTTGTTGCATCCGCGCATGATGCTGACGAAACCGCCTATGTGTCCTGTGTGCAGACGTTGGGGTATGATGTCGCTATAGGTTTCAGTAAGGGAAAGTGCCACATCCATGGCCTTCTGTCCGCACTCGGCCTGTGCTATGAGGTCGGGCAGTGCCATGTAGCTGTCAGGACCTGCCACCAGGTCGACGCCATATTCCTGTATGAGTTTCTCCTTCACACGCTCTGCCATGCAACCGATAACACCAATTATCAGCCTGTGTTCGGCACCGCGCTTTTTCTGTTGGCTATGCAGGAATTCCAGACGAGAGAGAATCTTCTGCTCGGCATTGTCCCTGACGCTGCAGGTGTTCAGGAAAACGGCATCTGCCGCTTCCATGTCCTCGCAAACTTCATAACCCGCCATGTCCATGATGGAAGCAACTACTTCGCTGTCGGCCACGTTCATCTGGCATCCGTATGTCTCGATAAGGAGTTTTTTCATGTTTTCTTTTCTTAGCATAAAAGGGAGGTGCGCCTTGGGGCGACCTCCCTTGATGGTGGTTGGGCTATCCGGGCTCGAACCAGAACAAAGACGACCAAAATGTCTTGTGCTACCATTACACCATAGCCCAATCCTATACAAAT
>JAGBYI010000200.1 GCA_017628845.1 Bacteroidaceae bacterium | reverse complement strand
TTTATTTTCCGCACCTGGAACGAGAGCTTAGTTGTTGACGCAACCCTTTTTGAACCTGAGCATACCTTTGTGCCACTGCTCATGCAGATGACCTTCTTCCTGTATCCTCTCGAGGTTATCCGGCCGTCAATCAGCAAAGTCAAAGTGTACGCCCTGTTGTTAGCCCCCCTGCTTATATTGGTGTTCGTGGGCATGTGTGCAGGAATCGAGTACACTACCTTAAACAATTATGCCGACCTTTGGCTGCACCTTGGCGAGTTCAACGTGTGGTTTCGTCTATTCGCCATTTGCACGATGCTATTCTATTGTTTTTCTCTCTTTCTTGTCCCCTATGATTGGCGTCGGAGCAGCGTCGACAAGAAACTCATTATGGCCTATGCCATGGGGTTCTGCCTGATTGGACTACTGCATTTTCTGATACAGCTGACTCATGCACCCATTTTAGTCCTCTTTCATCAGATTGCATGGACAGGCTTTTTCTTTGGGATAACACATTATGAACTGAATGAACGCCTGGTTGTAATGCCCGCCCAACCTGAACTTCTGGAAGAAAGCACGAATACGAACCTTGAGCACGACCATCTTTGGAAGAAGATATTAGTGATAATAGATGACAACAAGGGGTGGCGCAACCCAGACATGAACCTGTCAACCCTGACGCAGCAAGTCTTCTCCAACCGCACCTACGTAAACGATGCCTTCAAGCGCAATGTAGGAATGACTTTCAGCGAATACGTTTCCAGACGCCGCATAGCCTATGTGGCCGAAGAGTTGAAACGCAATCCCCAAGCCAATATCCAAGAACTTTTCTTCCATGCAGGATTCCGTCATCGCTCCACAGCATGGAGGCATTACCACAAGTGGATGGAGTCTTCCACAGAATGCCACCAATAGGATTGCTTGGCCAGTTTTATCCCCAAATCGTCCATTTCTCCCATGAAATGGGCGTTTTTTGTTTCTGCCACACTATACAAACGGCATCCTCAAAACTATCTTTTGTAAAACTGAAACACTGCTTTTTGTAAAACAGCGACAGGCTTATCAATACTTTTGCCTTATTTTGCAAGGGCAAAAGCATTAGAAGCAGCTGAAACTCCGAGGGCATTCTGAATAATCGAAACGGCCTAAAGCCCATTGGAGCACAGATAGCCTAGTCGGGAAAAGCCTCTATGACAAGCCATAAAACTTTCGTCATAGTATTGAGATTGAACAAAAAACATATTCTATAAAACTTTACAATCATGAAGACATTTAGAGCGACAGGAATGGCCATTATGGCCACGATGCTCAGCTTCACCATGGGCAGTTGCGACAATGATGAGGCAGAACCCAACGAACATTTTTCCGTTGATTACTCCGACACCAACAATTGGGTAAAGATTTCTACTGCTGAAAAGGCGGTAGACGTGTTCTATCTCTACCCCACCAGCTGGGAGGCAACCGAAGAAGACAATATTATAAATACCATAGACAATGCCAGCATGCGCGCAAAGGTTCCTGGCGTATATGAAGAACAGGCTTCATGCTTCGAAAGTGTTGCCAATGTATATGCACCTTATTATCGCCAGCTGGATGCCATGAAACTGCTCAACTATCCCCTGGAAGAACAGGAGGAAATGGTGGCTGGCACACCATATTCTGATGCAAAGGCGGCATTTGAATACTACTTAGAACACTACAACTGCGGGCGTCCTTTTATCCTGGCCGGACACTCGCAGGGTTCTAATGTACTGAAATACCTTCTTTCAGACTACATGGCAGACCATCCCGAGGTGTATGGCCGCATGATTGCTGCCTACCCATTGGGATATTCCTATTCCCAAGACTACTTTGAAGAAAACACTCACCTGAAGTTTGCCGAAGGAGAGACCGACACACGTGTGGTAATCTCATGGAATTGCGAACGCATGGAAAACGGAAAATTCGGTTCATACAATCTGGTATGCCACGAAGGGGCCATGTCCATAAACCCCATTTCATGGAAGCACGACTACGAGAAGGTGGAGGCAGATGACCCCCGAAACCTTGGAGCACTCAACACACGCGAGCGCTACTCTGCCCAGGTAATGTACGACCCAGAACGTAAGTACGAAGTTCTTATAGTAGGTATGCCTGAGCAGCCTGAGAACGAGCAGGGTATTGGCGAATATGCCCTGCATGGGTGCGATTTTAAGCTATACTATTACAACATTGCCGAGAATGCACAGAAAAGGATAGACGCTTATTTCAGCGAACAGGAATAATCACCCCCCCTAAAATATTCTACATATGAAATTATCATTTTCATACATCATCAATGGATTAGTGCTGATATTCTCCGTGCTTGCAACAACAAGCTGTGAGTCGGACACCCCAGAGATTTACATCCCCCAAAAGGAAATTATCGCTGAATTTGAACTTGCAAGCACCAGCAACATGTGCAAGCAAGTATTTAAGTTCAACCCCTGGCTTACCGAAGAGATTGCAATTCCCCTGAACGCAGTAGCGATTCGTGGCATTGAGACAGAAAACGACAGGATCGAATACTCTGTAAGACAAGGGGAGAAGCATGACTTCCTGGTACTGAAGCTAAAGGACAAGTCAGACTTGACTCCGTTCGTCATAAAGGTATATTTACCCAAACCAGGCAGTACTCGTGCCGAAACATCAGAGGAAAGCAAGGATACTGTCTACCTAATCTGTCAGGACGAAGAGCGCATGAAAAACGTAGCTCTCCCCCATCCTTATCTTGACCAGATTGGCAAGGGTGTAAACATTGTCAATGGAGAGCTCCTCGCCACTCCCCGCTTCGATTTGCTGAGCATAAAAGCTCTGTGGGCAGACAATAAGGTGCAGGAATCGCACAACCCCGTTGGAAACGGCACTGAAATCAGCGATGCCTCATACTCCGAGGCAACATCAGAAGTAGCCCGCAACGTAGGCATCAGCAGCACGAACAACTGGACTAAAAAAATTTGGGAGGGGTCTATGTTCACAGGTTCTCTGTCTAAAGGCTGGAGCAAGTCCACAAAAAGTGCCGAGGAATTCGAATACCATATAGATATATATAAGAAGACTTTCGTTGCCTATTATTTGGGAGGTAAATTCACAGAAGAAAATTCCGGTCCCGATCTCTATACCCCTTATATGTCAGAAGATGCCTACGATTTGTTAAACAACCCCGAAAGTTCTCTCTATCAAGCCTACCCCAACACCTACGAAGGCATATCTAAATTGCTTGACAAATACGGCACCCACGTCACAACAGGTGGTGTGTTTGGTGGTACATTCACTGCATACTATCGCCGTAAAGCAACATCATACTACACCTCTACTTCCTCTGACTTTAGCTTGTCTCTCTCTTGCAAGAAGAAGGGACAGGGCGAAGCCAAGAACTGGATGGAGTCATACCTGCAGGCCCAAGCCATGCAAGGTGGCACATTAGAATATGGAAAAGAGTCTTCAAACTCCGATCTTCAGGAAACAAGCGAAGAAGAGTACAAATTTGAAGTACGTGGTGGCAATGAGTCTGGCGACTTTGACAATTGGAGTGCAAGCATAGCCGACGAAAACTCCAACCTTGCACTCGTGTCCTATAGTCCCGTTGAGAACATGTGCTGCCTGATTCCCCTGTGGTACCTTGCTGCCGACGAGGCTCGCCGAAATGCGTTGAAAGAAAATCTCGACAAGTACATCAAGGAAAACGCCGACACCACAAATAACCGTCTTGTCGTAGCCGATTTCATGATGGTCAGAGGCGAAAACGGACACAAGGAGCCTGCTACTGACCGACAGTTTGAAGGCGCTGATGGCGTTGTGCGCAACTATGTTCCATTGGTACTGAACAAGAACTTCCACGACTCCGACGAGTGGGGCAAGATGGTAGAGACCTCCAGCAACAACTTCCTGTCAGTAAGTGACAATACCGACCAGCTTTGGTATGTGGCTCTCGACTACGAGAATTCATGTATTCCCATCGAAAATATTGCATTCATGCAGAAAAAGCAATCAAACGAATTTGGCTACACGCCTCGTGGAGATTCGTCTCAGGAAGGTATGAACTATCCCGAAATTGACGAGAAATGGGTTTGTCTGAAATTTGCAGGTCCCAATTCAGACCGCAACAACTATATCACCGCAGTTGGCCTGTGTCACAAGTGGAACGGCGACTACAAGGTGATAACCTCCTCTCAGGGAACAGAATGGAAGTATCCATTCAACGACAATACCAATTTCATAAAGTATTTCAATGAAGACTACGAAGCTGGTGGCAATTCCAACATGAACTGGGTAATGGGCTGGTATCCCAAGGAGGAAAAGCAACACTATTCCGCATGGTTTGGCAACGTTGGCGCCACACATGGCAAAGACTACATCTTCCCATGTTTCAGCCGACAGACGCTGGACAGGAAAATGGCAACCAAAGAGTACGCCAAGGCACAGGATTGGTAAACATCGATTTTTCCAGCAATAGCATACAATGGGCAGAGGAACAGCAATGTTTCTCTGCCTTTGCATTGCCAGCACAATGCATAACAAACCACAGGCATGCTGCATGCCGCCACATTTTTCGGGCAACACCCACACAAAAAGACACATCTTTTATAAAAAAACACTCCCACGCCTTTATTTTTTAGCACTTTTTAGTATATTTGTAGGCAATTTTGTCTGAACGGCATTAAAAACGTACTGAAGTGAGAACCTTCTGGAATACACAAAACGGACTCCG
>JAGBYI010000032.1 GCA_017628845.1 Bacteroidaceae bacterium | reverse complement strand
GTAACCATCATATTGCGACCTGCATACTTGAAGTAAGATGCACCTTGGAATTTCGTGCCGATGAGGGTAGAATCCAATCCACCAAAAACAACGAGTGGTAGGTTAGATGCCTCAGGGAAGGTGAACTCCACTGGAGCCATTTTCTCTGCGTCCATAATCAGATTGGTCTTGTCGCCACGTGGAGAGAGAGTAAGACGGAAATCTGTACCATCGTACAACTCGTCAAATTCAGCTTCTTCATCTGAACCAGCACCAAGTTCCCAACCATAATATGTTTCACTTGCCACGATGTCGTTTACTACGTTATATACGCTGTAACGTGCACCATTGCCATAACGGTGAACACCAGTGGTGATGATATGGCAGTTGGTTGACATACCATAGAGAGCCATGGTGTAGCCTTGGTCAGACTTCAATGAATTACTTGTGAATTTCGATGTGAACCAAATTACAGGATCTGCAAAAAAGTCATCCCATATATAGAAACGGCTGATACCTTCTTTGTAACCGCTCTCAACATATGCACTGCCATAATAGCAACGAGCGTAGTTAACACCTACGAGCTTGCCATCGCAAGTAATAGCGATATCTGACAATGCCAAGTGGTCACCAGGATTGGTTGGATCAACAGGAACGATACCTATAGTAGAGATTGTATCGAGCGCGCCAGTAGTATTGTTGAGCACGTAGATATGCGCTGTTCCGTCCTCCTCATGTGTGAGCATGAATACAGAGTCAGCATGTTGGATAGTGCGTTTGATCTTACCCTTAATAGACGCCATCAAGTCTCTTGGATCATTTTGCTTCAAGTTGAATTGCTCTGGCAATGCAGCATAATCAGGTTGAACAGGAGCTGGATAATCTACATAGATGCCAGAAAGGTCTACATAAGCAGTGTCCTCCAAGAAGAGGAATGGATAGCTGGTTGCGTTCGCCTCAACCACTACAGTTTGGTATTTGCGGTGCAATGGTTTGTAACCATCAGCGGTAGCCATCAGTTTATAGGTACCTGGCTCAAGGTCAGGAAAATAGAACAAACCATTGTAGTTTTGGTCAACGGTATAGGTAGCGATTTCTTCACCTGCCTCTGTGCTCAATGTAACGACAGCACCATTCAATGGAGCATATTGGTCGTTGGTATTAGGAGCATACTTGTAGAGTTCGTGTACAAATGCATTGTGCTCATCCTTTACTGTACCCAAGATATAACCCTTGGTCTCTGGCTCAGCCTTGAAGTAATCCACAATACCACGATAGTAGCGAATACCCTCTTGCTTGCAATAGTCAGGGTTCAACGCACGGTGACGAGCTGGTTGATAGGTATGGAAGTAACCCTCTACGAGGAAACCAGGAACACCATGGTGCAATACGCCGAGGTAACCAGTATAAGTCTTACCAGAAGAAGGAAGAGTAGCATCATAACTACTTCCATAGAAGTTCATATCAGCCAAGATGTGCTTAGAAGTCTCTGGGTCACGGGTGTCGTAGTTGTTTGGCTCAAGACCGTCCATAGAACGGCACTCAAAAGCATGATACCATGACGCCTTACACATGTCAACAGCACCTGGAACTACGTGTGTACCATCAGTTTGACCACGATAGAAGTATGCCAAATAGTTGACGGTGTTACCATCAGTTGCCGCATTAGAGTGTACAGAAATGAAGTAGTCCATATTGTTTGCCTCTGCCTCATCAGCGATATCCAACAATGGACGATTGTATTTCTCATAATCAGGCAAACTCTTGTAGTGCTCAAAGGTATAATCAGGGTACTCGCCATTTACTTTCTCGTATGGCCAAGGACCACCTTGTGTGTGCGACATCATCACAAATGCACCTGCTGCCTCCAAGCGATCGCGGAGCTCAAGACACTTCCAAAGGTTGGTATTGGTCTCGTAGAAACCGCAAGTATCAGGCATACCGTGTGCCAAGTTTGGATAAGGAATTGTAGGATTAGGACGGTCGTTAGGGCCCCAACTACCGTGACCTGGGTTGATATAAATACGTTTGCCTGTCAAGTCAGTTGCAAACATGGCGATGCTAACTACGCATGCTGCCATAATCAATAATGTCTTTTTCATAGTAGTATGCATCATTTAATATTCATAACATAGATTTCACCTTCTGAGGTAGAGTAAGCAATCTTGCCCTCAGCTGCTTGTGGGAACGCAGCAATCTGCTCGCCATTGGTCAGCACTTGTTTCTTGCCGTCCAAGCTATAAGCCACAATTGCAGATTCCAAAACCACTTCGCCATTGTCCTTAGCATCACAACCAAGGATAATATTGTCATTATACCATACTGGAGCGAGGCAGTTGTGACCGATGAATTGGATATTCTTGCCATCAATGTCGCATACGAAGCAACCTACTGCGCTGATGTAGTAAGCCACTTTCTTACCATTAGGAGAAAGTGATGCCCAGTGGTAGCTGTATTGTTGACCATTAGGAGAGAAAACAATAGTCTTGCCGTTCTTGGTCATCATCAATTGACGGTCTTGAACTGAGAAAGAAGGACGATTCACATCAGCCACCATAGCAGCAAGATGTGATTGTTGCTTTGCTACCACTTGTGCCTTGTTAGCAGCCAAATCGTGGCGAATAATATTGCTCACGCGGCTCTTAGTAGCATCGAGAGTTACCTCACGATAAACGATTTGATTGCCGTCTTGAGCAATCTTCACATTGTAACCTGCGCCATCTGCACTGGTGATTTTGGTCACCTTCTGGGTAGCCAAATCCATGCGTTGTAAACCTTGGTTACTGGTGTTTGTCAGGAGGAGATAGTCGCCATTAGGGCTGAATGCTGCCACCTTCGCATCTGCATTCGCAGCAACGCGCTCAGTAGAAGCCACCTCCAACAACTGTGCGCTTGCCATCATTGGGATAGCCAACGCCAAAAAAAGATAGACTTTTTTCATGATTGTTGTGTTTTTTATGGTTAATAATAAAAAGTTAGTTTATCAATACGGCGACAAAGTTAGTCAAAAATAATGAAACTCACAACTATTCCCCATTTTTTTGCATAAAAAATGCCGAAGAACATCTTTTTCTGGTGTTCCTCGGCAAAAAATGCATATTTTCCAGTTGTTCTACTTCACCATGGCTTGCTGATGAAGCGTCGTTTGATTACTCAAATAAGCTTCCACCACACACATACCCGAAGGTACTGGTAAAGTCACTTCGTTATTCCACAGATTCATATCATGCTCCAGCAATACACGTCCGAGCATATCATATACCACCACCGACTTTATCAACTGGTTAGATGCCACCGTCAACATCCCCGCAGCATGTGAATAAGCATGTAATTGGCCATCGGCTGGCAGTGCACTCATAGTAGATGTAGCCACACCACCATCATTGCCTTCTCCCACATAGGTATCTGGACCTACAATCACATAGCGTTGCTCATGGTTCTCCGACATCGGTAATTGCAACATCAAGCCATTGAGGATTCGGTATTTTGCGCCCGTCATGGTATCCCAAAGATAGCACTCCTTAGTCCAGTTTTCTGAGAGATAGAATGCCAATTGCATATGCTCATCCCTTGCATCTGCATTTGCCAAAACTGCCAATGGTATTTCACTAACTCCTTGACGCAGATCGGT
This sequence comes from Bacteroidaceae bacterium, assembly GCA_017628845.1. GTDB lineage: Bacteria > Bacteroidota > Bacteroidia > Bacteroidales > Bacteroidaceae > Physcousia. The sequence continues at coordinate 1,041 of JAGBYI010000032.1, read as the reverse complement.
CATCATCGGCACTTGCTCTGCCACCGTATAGAGGTTCAGCGGAGATACTGCCGAATTATCCTTCACCGCCACTTCCACGCCCGACGACAAGAACAATGCATCCTCGCCCTGCAAATAATAATCATTCGCCTCAGCATGTGTAGCCAACATACAACGTGCATAATTGCCCGCAGCAAAAGCATAGATCGTCATCACCTCAGCCTCTTGCATTACATCGCGCTGAGGCGCACGCATCACAGGTGCCACCTTTGACTTCAGCGAGTTATTCAGCGTCAAATGATCGGTACTTAATGCTACTTGGGCAGTAGTCGCCGTTGCCCCATCGCGCAACTTGAGCATTACCGAACGCATCGGAGGCAAGTATCGATCCGAAGATGTGGCTGCCACTTCCACCGTAGCCGACTGCCATGAGTCGTTCTGCATATAATAGAACTCCGAACTAAACTGCTCATTATCAGCCAATAGCGCACGCATATCAATATACGACAACGTAGGATTACCAAATACAAAAGCATTGCTCTCCACCCCATTCGTCAAGGTAATTTGCATCGTGTTATCGGTTGGAGTGAATGCCAAACGATATGCCTCCTCTCGCGAAGGAACTGCCACCGACGATGTCTCATAACCCGAAGGGCTGAAATACGAATAACGCTCATCTGGCTTAGGCAAACGAACAATCATCTCTTCCATATTATCTCCAGGACCAAAGCCCAAGAGTTGGAAACCTTGTCCCACCTCCAACGGTTGAATTAACGAGTTGGACTCGCAGAACTCAGCAGTGGCTGTTTCTGTTACATCTTTTCCACCCTCATAACGGGTAATAATATCCTTATTATAGAACGACAACCAGAAAGCATATGCTGCATCTTGAGCGCGCGTACCTGTGAATGATGACACCTCAAACGGATTTTCGCTTTCCAATGCGGACCCTGATATATAGTTGCCTGTATGAGGAACAAACATATCACCTGTATACATATCTTTCAGCGGTGCAGACATCATATTCCACTTCGTAGAAGTCAGCTGCATATCCACAAACGC
>JAGBYI010000199.1 GCA_017628845.1 Bacteroidaceae bacterium | reverse complement strand
TGCACGCAGCGTCCCTACATTACCGAGCATGAGCAGGTTCAAAGTTGCGGTTAAGTGAGAACAGAATAAATTCATTTATTATGTCGAACGAGAGCAACTAAGACAATGTCAAGACCGCAACGCGGGATTAAAACGGAAAACTATTATCCCAAAAGCCAATAATTAAGAGATGTTGAAAAAGGTTATAAATTAGGTTAGAAGACGTCCTTGCCCTCCAGTTTTGATGGAGGGCAAGGAAAAGAAGCACAACAATGTAACAAAATAACCTCCAATCCCGTTATTACAATAAACACAAATCATCACAAATATGAAAAATCACAATCAATCACAATCTCCATTACATCATACTCCCCTCCCCTGTGGAGGGGTAAGGGGGAGGGTCCGCTGGGTATGGGGAGGACTCCTTGCCAACTCCCTCGCCACCGCATGGCGCAACCTGCTCAAGTACAAGGTACAGAACGTCATTTCTATTGCCTGTCTGGCCGTGGGTGTGGTATGCTTTGCCATCACCGTGCATATTATATTCAACTTTGCACGCAACTTATATTACAGTTCTATTGACCAAGGCAGGCCGGTGTTCACTATCTACGAGATGAGCGAAGAGGAATTCAAGAACACCCCCAAACATGATGCCAACGGAGCAGACAGACAATTGCCCATGGTGAACATCACCAAAGCATTCATTGACAGGCTGTATAGCATGAAACTGCCTGCCATGAAGGAGATTCATGGTATTGTTCTCATCATGAGATCAGACTTTGAGTTCGATGACAACACACCGCAACCCAAGACATACCTTGCCACCTTTGCCAAGTGCTCGCCACGAAGATACCATTACCTCGGATACCGTTCGGCCATCACGGGTGAAAGGATAGCAGAACTGAACGAAGGCGATGTGATTATAACGGACGACCTCCGCGACAAGGTCTTTGGCAAGGGAGTGGACCCTCGTGGATTCAGAATATTTACCGAAATAGACGGTAGCCAGCGTACCATACGTGATGTGGTGAACGTATCCGAACGCATGGAGGATTTTTACAACGATGCTATTATCTATTGCCAGAAGAACTACATCGCTGAAACGCAGTTCAACCGCATCAATAGCCTGCAGATAGAACTGGCTGAGGGCTACACGGCACAGCAGTTGCGCGAACAACTGGCGGGTGCCTTGCCCGAATACTATGTGGCTCTGCAATGGAACGCATGGGATTGGACGGACGAAGGTCTGTTCTATCTGACGATAATAGGTGTTGGGCTTTTGCTTGGAAGCAGTGTGCTGCTCATAGGTGCCGTGGGATTCCTGAAGATGCAGTTACAACTCTTCTCGCTCCGTGCCCGTGAGATGGCTCTGCGCCGAACAATGGGAGCCAAGCCCCGACACCTGTTCATGCTCCTCGTAACGGAAATGGCAATCATGTTCGCCTTTACGGCCATAGCCACGTTGTTGATCACCGTACAACTGTCGCGTTATGCCCTGTCCACTATACAAAGGCTGAGTGATGGAATCCTCTTCGACGTTGGAGTGATTGTGGAGACCGGCATGTGGATTTGCCTTGCCACTCTGCTTTGCTCCTTGGTGGTGGCTTTCATTTCCCTGTACCGCCAGTTGCACAGTCCCGTTGGCATGCGAGTAGGCCGTAGCGGACATCCTCGCACCAAAGGACAGAGCGTGATGTTGGGCACTCAGTTTGCCATAAGCATGATGCTCACCTTTGCGGTGTTGGGTGCCTTCTACGCCCTGAATGTTATTGCCGAACAGGAATACGGAAGCCATACGGAGAACAAGACCCCGTACCGCAAGACTCTTATGGCACGCATGACATCTGTTGACCATCTTGTACCCGACTTTGCCAACAAGATAGCACAGAACAAGGATGTGGAGCACATATCCAAGTGCATCTACGCTTGTTGCGAATCCGAAGGACCGGAGGTGGACGAAGGACTGATAACGCATACGCTCAAGTACAAGAACACCGACGGCACCATCCGAGTACATGCATACAGTTTCCTTGCTTCCGATGAGGAACTCTTCGACTTGCTCGACATAGAAATCAGCGCAGACAAGCCCAAAGACGAGAATCTTCAGAAGCATGTCAGTGCCATATACGTTCGTACCGAAGAGGTGGAGCGTCTGCGTGAGAAATGGAACCTGCACATAAGCAGCGATGTGCAGACACGCCGACTTTACAAGGACCGTTCCTATACCCTCATCGGCTATGCCCCTGCCCTCATCGACTATCGCCCAGGTTCGCATAGCACACCATCGTTCTGGTTGGTAGATTCTGATGTGGCATGGCAGGATTTGACTAATGCCAAGGAACTTCGTGCCTATAGCCCCAAAGCCAACTATCTCATCTTCCCCAAGGATGGAAAATATGGTAAGGTAGAAGATGCACTTACCGACCTGTGGCGAGAGGCTCAGCCAGGCAACATGAACGACGTACCTGTGGACAACCTGTACGAAGAGTGGTTCAAGGGCATACGCATGCTGGAACTGATGCGCGAATTGTGTTTCCTACTTGTTATCGTCTCCATCCTCTGCATCGTGGCAAGTGTCTACTCGGCTATCTCTCTTGAATCACGTGGCCGACAGAAGGAAGTGGCCCTGCGCAAGATTCATGGCGCCCACTCGTGGGACATCATGCGTCTGTTCGGCAGGTATTACCTGCGCCTGCTTCTCATCAGTGGAATCATTGTCGGCATACTCTCCATTGCCTTCATCATCATATTCGCTACTTTTGCCTTGGATGGCATAGAGAGCAAGGACTGGATGATGATACTCTTCTACCTCATCCTCGCCATCCTTATCGTCGTAGCCGTCACCCTCATCACCATCAGCCACAAGATATGGAAGGTGAGCAAGATTCAAC
>JAGBYI010000198.1 GCA_017628845.1 Bacteroidaceae bacterium | reverse complement strand
GCGGCAGCCACGCACATCATCATTGCCTCGGCGGTGGCGGTGGAACCGTCGTACATGGAAGCGTTGGAGATGTCCATGCCGGTGAGGTCGGCCATCATGCTCTGGTACTCGAAGATGTATTGCAATGTGCCCTGTGAAATCTCTGCCTGATAGGGAGTGTACGAAGTGGAGAACTCCGAGCGCGATGCAATATATGGCACCACGCTGGGGGTGTAGTGGTCGTAGACACCGGCACCGGCAAAGGAGATGAGCTGTTCGTTGGATTGTTCAAGAGAACCTATAACCCTTCTCACCTCAATTTCCGACATGGCAGAGGGCAGGGCAAGTTCCTTGTTGAACTTCAGTTCTTCGGGAACCTCGGAATATAGTTCCTCTAAGGAATTCACGCCAACAACCTTCAGCATCTCCTGAAGGTCATTGGCGGTATGGGGAAAGTATTTCATAGGCTTAACAAAGTGAAAACGAAATGGAGGACCCACCCCCAACCCATTCCTCGCGTCGAACTGGGAAGTTCTCCCCTCGCAAGGTACAGAAGCACATCCGGTGCTTCTTCTAAAGACCTTGCTCGCCACAGGGGAGGGGAGTAGTTACATCAGGCAGATGAGATTTCAATACATTCTACTCCCCTCCCTTGTGGAGGGGTAAGGGGGAGGGTCTTCAATACTTACTTGCAACAGTTCTCGTAGTCAGCAGCGCTGAGCAGGTTGTCCACCTCGGAGGGGTCGGAGAGTTTTACCTTCATGATCCATGTGCCGAAGGCATCCTGGTTGATTAGTTCGGGCTGGTCTTCAAGGTCTGCGTTGATTTCAACAACCACACCGCTTACGGGAGAGATGAGGTCGCTGGCTGCCTTCACGCTTTCTACAGCGCCGAAGTCCTCACCTGCTGTTACCTCGTCGTCCACCTCGGGCATATCCACATATACCACGTTGCCCAACTGCTCCTGAGCATAGTCGGTGATACCAACATAACCGTACTCGCCTTCAACTTTCACATACTCGTGGCTCTCGCTATAGTAGAGGCCTTCAATTGTCTTTGCCATAATTAGATTAGGTTAAAACCCTCCCCTTGCCCCTCCATAAGGGAGGGGAGTATAATGTATAGGGGTAGGGCAGGTTAATAATTTGTTTGTTTATTTTGTGTTGTTGCTATAACATAGCATTATTATTCTTTATCTATTATTAGCATATCATCTAAACTAACTTTGCTGTATCCGTCTTCACAGACGCAGTAAAAAGGATAATCAGATTTTGTTTCTTTTGACACATCAATGAAACAATTCCATGAAGAATACCTTGGAGAAGGATAGCCTGGATCTAGGCAATATATTTTTGTTATTTCTTCATTAGAGTCTACTTCTATACCAACGGCTAGGAGGGCATGTGCTGTTTTATTTTCAAATACTACTGATATGATAACAGGTATATTGTCATAGATGTAATCGGATATCAATTCAACTCGACCGTTGTTTGTTCTAGGATTTTTTCTTGTCGCTTTAACACCGAAAGAAGACTCATTTATTTCCTTTGCTAATGTTACGTACGAATAGCCTTCTCTTATCATGCCTCTTTCGTTGAAAAACTGATATAGAAATTTTCCTTTGTCAGTCCTTCTGTCTGGTCGATTGTATACCTGTGTTTCATCATCAGTAAGCAATCCTTTGCACAACATAGCCATTACAAGCGAATAAATAGCGCATGCACCATCAAGGTCTCCTTGCTGTTTATGAAGCTTTACCCATTTATGCTTTTCATCAAGGGTGCATAACCCTTTATGATTTAACCTAATTGAATCTATGATATGTATGTCTGCCATATAAGATATATATTAGGGCTTTGTGGTCGTTAAAGTTTTCACTTCTTATAATTCTTCTCGTAGAAGCGCTTCTTGCACACCACACCATCCTGCAACTTCTTGTGGATGCGGATTTGCACGGGGGTGTCGAGTTTGGCGTATTCTATGTCTACCATGGCCATGCACACGCTCTTGCCAGTGGAGATGGAGTTGTAGCCCGTGGTGACGGTTCCCACCACCTTGTCGCCCACCACCACATCATAGCCATGACGGGGTATGGCACGACCTGCCAGTTCTATGCCCACAATCTTGCGTGTCAGTCCTTCGGCCTTCTGCTTGGCAAGAGCCTCCTTGCCGATGAAGTTCTCCTTGTCGAGTTTCACGAACATGCCAAGGCCAGCCTCCAGAGGAGTGATGTCGTCGGTAAGTTCATCGCCGTAAAGAGGCAAGCCAACCTCAAACCTCAATGTGTCGCGGCAACCAAGGGCACAGGGTTTCACGCCATGGGCAATGAGTTTGTCCCATGCACCTTGTATGTAGGCATGGCTTCCGTACACCTCGAAACCATCCTCGCCCGTGTAGCCAGTACGGCTTATGATAAGAGTCTCGCCCTCCGTGTCCACGGTCTTGAAGGTATAGAACGCCAGGTCCTCGCAAGCCAGCCCCAGGCACTCTGCCATCACCTTCTCCGAATCAGGTCCCTGCAGGGCTATCTGTCCGTAGATGTCGCTCTGGTTTACGGTAACCACATCGAAAGCCTTTGCCTGAGCCTCTATCCATGCATAGTCCTTGTCGATGTTGGCGGCATTGATGACGAGGAAGAACTTGTCGTCCGCCATCTTGTAGACAAGCAGGTCGTCCACGGTGCCACCATTCTCATGCAGCATCATGCCATAATATATCTTTCCTGCGGGAGCACCGGCAATGTCGTTGGTGAAGATGTATTGCACGAACTTCTCAGCCTCGGCACCGCTCACCAGCACCTCGCCCATGTGGCTCACGTCGAACACGCCGCTGGCCTTGCGCACGGCATTGTGCTCGTCCACGATGTCGGTGTACTGTATGGGCATCTCAAAGCCCCCGAAAGGCACCATCTTGGCACCCAGTGCAATGTGCTTGTCGTAAAGACATGTTCTTTTATCAGTCATAGTAGTGTTTTGTATTTAAGGTTTGTTTATTCAAAGAGTTTTTCCATTAATGAGCAGAGTGCATCAATGCTCAGTCCTCTGATGGCTCTGTTGGGGGTATGCTCTGTGGCATACTTTGTAAGGGCATCTTTTGTGAATGGGCAACCGGAAAAGGCATTGTTGAACACGGCATTGGCCTCGCCCAGTTCGAAGTAGTCTCCGCTTAGGGAAACTGACATCACCTTTCCTTCCTTGGTTTCAAATCCTATTTCCAGCGTACCGCATCCCTCTATCCTTGCCTGGCAATGGTGCGAGGGTTCTGCCTTCCTTGCCTTGCCCCAGAGGAACGATGGTGCATAGTATCCGCTCTCTATCTCGCGTATGCGCTTCACATCCTCTTCCGTGAGCGAGATGCTGCCCTTGCAGAGGTGTTCCCTTATGCTCTGGCGCAATTCCGTGGTGCCAATGCCATGGGGCAGGGCATCTTTCAGCAAGGCAATGCGGCTTTCCACGCTTTTCACACCCTTGGACATGAGTTTGGCACGTTCGGGGGTCAGTGCGCCACGCATCATGCGTGCATCCGTGTCGTAGAGCATGGTGCCGTGCACTATGTTGCGCTTGGCCATGTGATAGAAGGCATTTCCGCAAATCTTTCCTCCGCCTTTCATGCAGATGTCGTTGCGACCAGAAACCTCCACCTCGGCACCAAGTGCGTTGAGACATCCTGCCACATTGTGGGCATACTCGTGGAAAAGGTCCTCCACGGCTCCTTCGCGTGTCACGAGGCTCGTCATTATATTGCCTCTGTCGGCAAAGATGCTTCCGCCACCGCTCTTCCTGCGAATCACGTCTATTCCCTCCGCCTTGCAGAAGGCAAGGTCTATCTCCGCCTCGGCATCCTGGTTTCTGCCCATCACCACGGTTGGAGACAGCTGCCATGTGAACAGGTAACTGCCCTCGGGCATGTGCGAAGCAACGTACTCTTCCACGGCCAGATAGAATGCCGCTCTCTCGCCATCGCAATGCGGTGGCAATTCTACGAACGTGGAAGGGAAGATGTGTTCAGCCATGGGGTGGGGTGTTGTCGGTGATTTCAGGTCTGCTTTTGGGTCTTGTTTTAGCACGTTTTAGTGCTTTTTGTGCATCAAATTTACAGAATCGTCTCCAATCGGGCAAATAATCGGTCTTTAATTTTGTTAAAACAT
>JAGBYI010000197.1 GCA_017628845.1 Bacteroidaceae bacterium | reverse complement strand
TGTCCCATCTGAGCGAAAGTGTCAACAACAACAGCATGGAATCAAGGATACCGTAAACATCAACAGTATGGATAGAGAAAAGGTGTAAATCTTTTCAGCTAATGAAGCAAAAAAACGTCTACTGAAATCAGGAAAAGACAAACCATGTTCTTCCTTTTAGACCTAATGTTCAATCATAGAAACATCCTATTGCAATATGGATGACAACAATGAGAAAAAACTAATATTCCAAACGAACGGATTTCTTTTTGTGGACACCTAATAATATATATATAAGCAAGCAGGAGGAAAACGAACTGGTTGCCGTACACAACATAAGCACTATCCAATAGTTTGTTACACAACCATCATACTGCGGCTGAGCATAGTCTCCAAATCCTGTTAAGCAAGCCCAGAAAAACAGTCTCCCGAGCACAAAGGTCGGTCCTCCCGAGGACCAAGGCGAGAGTTCCCGGTTCTTTCGGGCCGGTCCTCGGGAGGACCATATCCGCCCCCCAAAAATAAATCGACCATTAGACCGTTACGCACTAATTACCTTTTTGCGTAAAAATGGCGACCCCCACAAAGGAAGTCGCCATTGTATGATAAGCTTATTATTTCTTACAAACTGGAAGTAAGATTATTTCTGAGCCAAAGCCTTAGCCATAGCCTTCTCTGCCTTTACAACAGCAGCGTCATACTTCTTCTGAGCAGACTTGGGGTTCTTGGCTGTCTTGATAGCGTCATAAAGACCCCACAGGTTGAAGTCGGCAGTAACCTTCTTCTGAGCAGCGGTGTAAGCCTTGGCAGCAGCCTCAGCCTTAGCCTCCTGCTCTGCGGGAGCGTAAGCATGCTTGTAACCCTTTACCTGGTTCCAGTAGCCACGAGTGAAGTCGGGGAAAGTAACGGCAGCGCAGTTGTTGTCCATAGACAATGTGCCGAGTTCTGCCAAGCAGCACCATTCAGCCAAGTCATATACGTCCATATCCAGGGGCAGACCGTTCTGCAAGCAGTAAACCAGACGAGCCTCCATGATGTAGTCCATACCGCCGTGACCCATCTCACGACCCAGTTCACCATACTTGGTGAGGATGGGGTGATAGTACTTCTTCTCCAAAGCAGCCTTCTGCTCAGCGTTCATGAAGCCGTGAGCGTTGAGGTTGTCAATCTTGGGAGCGCCAGTACCCTTCATAGCCTCGCCAGAGAGAGCATACTCGGGAGTGGGATACTTGGTAGCATAACCCTTGGTACCGGTGAGCTTGAACAGACGGTTGTAGGGCTGGGGAGTCATAACGTTGTGCTGGATCTCAACAACCTTACCGTTAGCGGTACGCATCAGAGTGGTGGTGTGGTCACCATTGCGGAACTCCTTGCACTCCTTGCCGGTCTTGTTCTCAACCCACTCCTTACCTACGAAGCTCTCGGTGTCCATAGCAATCAGAGTGGTGAAGCGGTCTCCACGGTGAATGTCCATGCACTGAGCAACGGGGCCAAGGCCGTGAGTAGCGTAGAGGTCACCACGGTTCTCCTTGTTGTACTTCATACGCCAGTGCAGGTTGTCGGTGTCGTTGTCGTTGGGATCGGTCCAGTAAGAATCCCAGAACCACTCCAGACCGTGGATGTAAGCACCCTCAGCACGGATGATTTCACCGAACACGCCATCCTGAGCCATAGCCAGAGCGTTCAGCTCATAGTAGTCGTAGCAGCAGTTCTCCAGGATGAAGCAGTGCTGACGTGTCTTCTCAGCGAGGTCAATCAGGCTCCAGCACTGTTCCAGGTTCATTACGCTGGGCACCTCGATAGCAGTGTGCTTGCCATTCTCCATAGCGCACTTTGCCACGGGATAGTGGTGATTCCAGTCGGTAGCAACATAAACGAGGTCAACGTCTGCACGCTTGCAGATTTCCTCATAACCCTTGGCACCAGAGTAGATGTCTGCGGGCTTCAGACCAGCCTTGCGCAGGTAGTCCTGGCACTTCTCAGCGCGCTCTGCCTCATAGTCGCAGAGAGCAACGATCTCAACACCGGGGATGTGGCAGAAGCGCATAACTGCACCAGGGCCACGCATACCCAGACCTACGAAAGCCACGCGAACGGTCTCCAGCTTGTTGGCTGTCAAACCGAGTACATGCTGCTGGCCAGCAGGACGTTCGGGGGTTTCCACTACGATAGTACCCTTATCCCAATGCCACTTGGTGCTGGGAGAAAGGGACTGAGCACCTGCTGCCATTGATACGGCAGCGAGGGCAACGACAAGAAGATTCTTCAGTTTCATTCTCTTTCGTTTGTTTTTAATTAGGTTAATAAATGTTTTTCTAAGAATACGCTTTCTGACGGCAAAGTTAATAATTTTATGATTAAGTGCCAAACATTATTTTGATATTTTGGGAAAAAGGCGTAACTTTGCCCACGATTATGAATAAGGAAACGCGCACGCCACTGCTGGGCATGAACATGCAGGAACTGAAGGATGTGGCGACAAATGTGGGACTTCCTGCCTTTGCCGCCAAGCAGATGTTCGGCTGGATTTACCAGAAGCATGTCACTGATATTCAGGAGATGACAAACATCTCCCAGAAAGCACGTACCCTGCTGGCAGAGCAGTACTGCATGGGGCTGATGTCTGCGGTAGAGGCACAGCGCAGCGTGGACGGTACGGCAAAGTACCTCTTCCCCACCCTGTCGGGGCATACGGTGGAGAGCGTCTTCATCCCCGACAAGGACCGTGGTACCCTGTGCGTAAGCTGCCAGGTTGGATGCCGCATGGGATGCAAGTTCTGCATGACAGGAAGACAGGGTTTCCAGGGACATCTCACCGCAACCGACATCCTGAACCAGATTTACTCCTTGCCGGAAAGGGACAGACTCACTAACATTGTGTTCATGGGACAGGGCGAACCATTGGACAATCTGGACACTGTACTGAAGGTAACCGAACTGCTCATGCACAAGGACGGCTGGGCATGGAGCCCCAAACGCATAACGGTGAGCACCGTAGGCGTAAGGCGTGGCATGCTGCGCTTTTTGGAAGAAAGTCCCTGCCATCTCGCCGTATCCCTGCACAATCCCTTTGCCAACGAGCGCCTGGAGATGATGCCAGCCGAGAATGCCTTCTCGCTGACAGAATTCCTGCCCATGCTGGCAAAACTGGACTGGACGCACCAAAGGCGCCTGTCCTTTGAGTACATAGTATTCGGAGGAGTAAACGACACGCCGCGTCATGCCAGAGAGCTGGTAAGGCTTCTATCTCCAATGGAATGCCGTGTGAACCTGATACGTTTCCATGAGATACCCGACTCTCCATTCCACGGTACACAGGAGGAAACCATGGTGTGGATGCGCGACTACCTGACACAACACGGTGTGACCACCACCATACGTGCCTCACGCGGACAAGACATCTGGGCGGCGTGCGGCCTGCTGAACACCAAAAACAAGGAGAAGGTCCTACAAACCCAGCAATACTGACCACAGCACCGATTTGCAAGAACACAAAACCTAAACAGAATAAAACAGATAACAACCAATGAAACGTCTGACACTACTCATTCTACCCATTATAGCAATGCTTGTTACCAGTTGCGAGAAATCACATTTCCTGCCCCTCGCAAGCGGACGCCCCTACGAGGTGTTGGTGGTGATGGATTCCGTGGAATGGAAAGCTCCTCACGGACGTGCCCTATTTGACGTGCTGGACACCGACGTGCCTATGCTCCCGCAGAGTGAACGTTCGTTCCGCATCTCACAATGCGAAAAGAAGAACTTCGACCGCATACTGAATATCTTCCGCAATATCATCTTGGTGAACATTGACAAGACTCAGTACACACGCACCAGAATGAAGTTCACACGCGACAAATACGCCATGGAGCAAGTCGTGCTTACCATCAATTCACCCTCAAAGGAAGATTTTCAGAAATTCTGTGTAGACAACAGGCAGGAAATTGTAGACTTCCTGACAAAAATGGAGATGAACCGCCTGGTAAAAGACCTGAAAAAGGAAAACTCCAAAGTGACACGCGAACTGGCAAAGCAAATCTTTGATTGCGGAGTAAACGCACCAAAGGAACTCACCTCCTACAAAAAGGGCAAGGACTTCCTATGGACATCGAATAACACTCCATCGGGCATGATGAGCTTAGTGATGTACTCCTTCCCCTATGAAAGCCCCCAGATATTTAACAAAGACTGTCTGACACATAAGCGCGACTCGGCGCTGAAAGCAAACATTCCCGGCGAGAAACCCGGCATGTTCATGAAGACGGACACCCTGTGCACCGTGGTGAAACCCATAGTGGTACACAAGGAATATGCCATGGAGATGCGAGGCCTATGGTATGTAGAGAATGATTGCATGGGCGGTCCCTACGTGAGCCACCACCGTGTGGACACAGAAAACAACCGCGTCATTGTGATAGAGGGTTTCGTCTACGCTCCAGAAAAGATGAAGCGCGGCATGATACGCCGCCTGGAAGGCTCGCTCTACACACTGATGCTGCCCGAGGAACAGTACTTCATGGAAATAACCCCTGGCATAGAGGAGGAAAAGAAGGACACACTTACCAAAGAAAATAACTAAGATATGAATATACTGAAAATAGGCATAGTGTACTCTGACCAAAAGGGAAAGGACACGATAGATAATGCCTTTGAAGACATACTGCTGGATGAAATCTGCACCAAGACCATCTACGAAAAGCGGGGCGAGGAGGGTATAGACGAGGCCTTGAACGACTGGGAGGATGGCGGCACAGATGCCATAGTCTTCATACCAGCCGAAGGAAAGGAGCACCTGAACCCAGCAAACCTCAGAGGTCTGGACATGATAGTGTGGGAAGACCTGCGCATGGCATTCACGAACGAGGAGGACAACTTCGAGGATAAGATGCAAACCCTACGCCTGGCACTGCAAAGGGAATTCGACATAGACAACCCTCGTATCGTACCACATCTGGACGCGAACAACTACAAGACCTATGATGCCGTACTGACAAACGACATGGAACAGGGACTCAAGGACTTCTTGCAGTTGAGCCAAGGAAACGGAGTGGCATACACTACCGGACGCGAACTGGTGTGTACAGCCCCCTTCTCGGCAGAATCCTTCCGAGAGGGCATATATCTGGCCAAGGACATTTTGAAAAATAGGGAGCGCTATGACGAGGCAAGGAAGAACCCTCTGCCCAAACTATTCATAGACAAAAAGGAAGATAACAGAAAACACCAATGAGCCTGATAGACAAAGTAAGGGCAACACTGAAAAGCCAGGATACGGAAGGTCCGTTTGAACTCTATGTAACACGAACACCAGGTTTTCTGTGGGCATGCCTGTTCAAGTGGCTTGGCGTGCATCCCGTAGCGGTCACGCTCATAAGCATAGCAATAGGAGCAGCAAGCGGTTGGTTCTTCTATAGTGCAGACCTCGGAATGAACCTCATAGGCATGGGACTTCTTGTTTGGGCCAACTGGTATGATTGTGCCGACGGGCAATTGGCACGCATGACGGGAAAACGTACCCTAATTGGCAGGATACTGGATGGCTTCTGTGGTGATGTGTGGTTCTTCTTCATATACCTTTTCCTATGCCTCAGGATGCAGGGACAGAACATTCCATTTACCAATACGCAATGGGGAGTATGGATATGGCTACTGGGAGCATGGGCAGGACTCAGATGCCACGGACGCCAATGTGCCATAGGCGACTACTACCGCAATATACACATCTATTTCCTGCTTGGAGCAGGCAAGGCAGAACTGGATTCAGAAGCAAAGATAAAGCAGGAGATGAACTCCATGAAATGGCTTAGCAAAGACTGGTTCCATAAGCTCTACCTCTACTTCTATGCACGATACACCGGTTCGCAGGAGGCGCAGGTAAAGTCGTTCCACACGATGATGCAGAGACTAAGGGAAAGGTACGGCACAAACATTCCACTACCCATTCGTGAAGAATTCTGTCACGAGAGTCGTCCGCTGATGCCCCTGGCCAACATCATAACTTTCGATACCAGGGTGATAGTGCTGTTCCTGTGCATAGGTTTCGGCATACCTTGGCTCTACTTCATATTTGAATCCACCGTGCTGGAGGCTGTACGCTTCCATATGATAGGACGGCACGAAAGGCTTTGCGAAAGGATTACAGAAAAATATACCGATAAATAGGGAATGAACAGAATAGTAGCACTGATACTTGCAGGCGGAGTGGGAAGCAGGATGAACCTTTCCATACCGAAGCAGTTTGTAGTGGTAGACGGGCTTACCGTTCTACAGCACACCATGCTTGCATTCCAGTGCCACCAACTGGTCAGTGCCATATACGTGGTTGCATCGCCCCAATGGACAGAAACCGTGCGCCAGCAGGCAAAGGATGCCAGTATAGGCAAATTCGCCACGTGCCTGAATGCAGGCGAGAACAGTTTCCAATCGGCCAAGAACGGCATAATGGCACTTCAGAAGGAAGAAGAAGAGAACACTGTGGTGCTCATCCACGATGCCGTTCGACCCTTAGTGTCACAGGACATCATCAGCCGCAACATTGCCGTATGCCTCTCACGAGGAAATGCCATCACCACCCTGCCAAGCCAAGAAAGCTACATGGTAATCAACTCGGGAACAGGCAACAACAACAAGGAGATAACATCGTCGGAATACATCCTGCGCGAGAAACTTCTGCGCGCACAGACACCACACACCTTCCTGCTCAGGGAACTGGTAACGATGATGAAGGAAGCGGAAGAAAAGGGCCTAACCTACTCGCAATCTATCTTTACTTTGGCCAACGAACTGGGACACGTGCCACTGCACACGGCAGAGGGAGAGATGATGAACTTCAAACTGACCTTGCCTTCGGACTTTACAATATTCCAGGCAATCCTTCACGAGACGAGAGGCTAAGGAAAGAAACTGCTTTTCACCTGTGGCAGAATTGCTTTTCTCAAGAAATATTCATACCTTTGCATACTCTTTTATGAATACAACACCCTTACAAGACCTGAAAGCACGATACAACATTGTTGGTCGCGACGAAAAACTGGACATGGCACTGGATACGGCTATCCAAGTGGCACGTACCGACTTGAGTGTACTCATACAAGGTGAAAGCGGTGTAGGTAAGGAGATTATACCACGCATAATACACGATAACAGCCTACGCAAAGGAAAGCGCTACATAGCCATAAACTGCGGCAGCATTCCAGAGGGAACCATTGATTCGGAACTATTCGGACATGAGAAGGGTTCATACACAGGAGCAGTTGGAGAACGTGAAGGATACTTTGGTGCGGCAGACGGCGGCACACTCTTTCTGGACGAGGTGGGCGAACTGCCCATGACAACCCAGGCGCGTCTGCTCAGAGTTCTGGAAACTGGCGAATACCTGCGTGTGGGCAGTGACACTCCCAGAAAGACCAACGTACGTATCGTGGCTGCTACCAATGTGGACATCCCCAACGCCATTCGTGAGGGACGCTTCCGCGAAGATCTCTACTACCGACTGTGCACAATCAACATAAAGGTGCCTCCTCTCAGAGAACGCGGTATGGACAGTGTACTGCTATTCAAAATGTTTGCCATGAACACAGCAGCAAAGTACCACATTCCCGAACCCATCCGACTGAGCCCAGAGGGAGAACAGACGGTAATGGCATACAAATGGCCTGGAAACGTGCGCCAACTGAAAAACGTGGTGGAGCAGATGAGTATTCTGGAACAAGGAGTACAAATTACACCAGATGTGCTATACCGCTATGGCATCATTGCAGGCCAGGGAGAGAGTTTCGCCCTGTCTCGTGTGGGCAAGACAGGAAGCGAGGGCGGACGTCATGACTGGGAGAACGAGATAAAATGGCTGGCAAATGCCGTGCTCAAACTTCGTACCGAAGTGGACGAACTGAAGAAGCACCTCTCACCAGAACACACAAAACATTCACCTGTACCACTGCAGCTGGAGGACATGAACAATGCCATACACATAATCCAGGAACAGGAAATGGAGGAAATGCCACAGATACCACACGTATATACGCCGATTTCTGCACCACACTCCGTATCAAGCCAACCATACGACGAGATAGAGGAAGTGAAGGAAGAGGACAATCTCAATCTGGAGGACATGGAAAAGCGCAGCATTATACGTGCCTTGCAACAAAGTCACAACAGGCGCAAGATTGCTGCACAGATGTTGGGCATCAGCGAACGTACACTATACAGAAAGATAAAAGATTATGGAATCGAAGAATAACACATACAGGATAGCAAGACAAAACATTGCCAGACTCGCCGCAATACTTCTTGTACTTTCATGCACCATACTGTATACTTCGTGTACTATCAGTTACAAATTCAACGGTGCCAGCATTGACTACACAAAGGTAAAAAGCATACAGATCGGCAACTTCCCAATACGCAGTACCTACGTGTGGTCGCCCATGCAATCTATTTTCCAAAACAAACTGACGGACATATATGCAAGTCAGACAAGACTGAAACAGGTGAAACGCAACGGTGACCTGGTGCTGGAAGGAGAAATAGTAGGCTTCGACCAATTCAACAAGGGCATCTCCAATAGCGGATACTCCAATCAGGTGCAGTTAAAGATGACTGTAAACGTACGTTACACCAACAACAAGAACCATGCCGAGGACTTTGAACAGAAGTTTACCGCAACATCCACATACGATGCCACCCAGCAACTCATAAACGTCCAGGAGGAATTGGTCACAGAGATGTGCAAGGACATCACCGACCAGATATTCAACGCCACCGTGGCAAACTGGTAATCAGAAACAATCAAAGCAAGAGATGGGAAAACAAGTCATAGATTACATCAGGCAACCGGAGAACCTTGACTCCCAGTCATTGGAGCATCTTCGTGGCATAGTAGAGAAATATCCCTACTACCATGCCGCAAGAATACTGCTTCTGAAGGCCTTGTATCAGATGCACGACCCCTCGTTTGACGAACAACTGCGTAAGGCCGCCATATATGTGCCTGCAAGAAATACATTGTTCCAAATGTTCCAGGCACCTTCCCTTACTCCGGACTCCCCTACCAAACGCACGGCACGTGCCGAACATACAGAAGAAAGGACAAAACGCACGGACTCGCTAATAGACAATTTCCTGGACACAATACCGCAAAACCATCAAAATACACCAAGAATAGTTGATGCAACCGTAGATTATATGGCATATCTCATGCAGATGGAAACCGGTACCAGCACCACTAATGCGCCGAGAATGACTGGGCAGGAATACATCGACGATTTCCTTATCAAGAACGAGGGCAGGTTTGACCTTGAAGACCTCCCTGCAGGAGAAACTCCCCAAGGCATGCCCGAGGCCAAAAACGATATGGGAACAGGCATACTGACAGAAGCCATGGCACGAATTTACATCAAACAGGGCAAATTTGACAAGGCTATTGAAATTATTCGCCGCATTTCCTTGAAATATCCGAAAAAAAATCGTTACTTTGCAGACCAAATACGTTTTCTTGAGAAACTAATCATAAATCAACAATCGTAATATGTACACAATTTTTGTAGTTCTTATCATCTTGGCCAGTTTACTCATGTGCCTTGTAGTCCTTATTCAGGAAAGCAAAGGAGGAGGCCTGGCTGCTGACTATGCAAGTGGCAACACCCTGCTGGGTGCTCCAAAGACAACCAACATCATCCAGAAGGTTACCATTGGCTTAGCCGTAGCAATGGTTCTGCTCTGCGTGCTCAGCACACCCTTCCTGCCCGAAACAAAGGCAGTTGACAGCGTTCTGCAACTGGAGCAACCCGCTAATGAAGCACCCGTATTGCCCACAATTCCTGCAACCGACGCTTCCACCACAACAGCCGCTCCTCAGGATGCAGAGGCACCCGGTGCCAATTAATCTGGCAATCATATATAGGACATGATTATCATAGCAGACAGCGGTTCCACAAAAACGGAGTGGATTGTTGGAGAACCAGTTGAACTGTCTGTAACAACAAAGGGCATCAACCCTGTGCGTGACACGAAGGAAGAAATACTGGATGTCGTCAGCACAGAGTTGATGCCCAAACTATTCTCTGCCACCACATGTAACATAGAGGACATAACAGAAATACATTTCTATGGTGCAGGATGCGTGTCACCTTTCTCGCAGAGCGTGAAGGAAGTTCTTGAAAACCTGTTCACACAGGCAAAAGTTCATGTATATAGTGACTTGCTCGGTGCCGTACGTGCACTCTGTGGCAAAGAGGAAGGCATAGCATGTATCTTAGGCACAGGAAGTAACTCTTGCCTATGCAAGGACGGTGAAATCGTAAGAAACATCTCTCCATTAGGTTACATTTTGGGAGACGAAGGAAGCGGCGCAGTCCTCGGACGCACCCTATTGTCCGAAATGCTGAAAGGTAACCTTCAGGAACTTTGGGACGAGTTTACAAGAAAATACGGACTCTCCGTCTCTGAGATTATAAATAAGGTATACCGCCAACCACAGGCCAACCGTTTCCTGGCTTCACTGGTCCCTTTCATCAAGGAACACATAAACACCCCTTCCGTAAAGAAAATGGTTGTAGACGAATTTACACGCTTCCTTGAAAGGAACATCGTCCCATACAACAGACCAGACCTACCGGTCAACTTTGTCGGGGGCGTGGCAAACAATTTTACTGATGAAATAAAGACAGCATGTGCGGCCTGCGGCCTGAAAGCAGGCAAAATAATGGCACGTCCTGCTGAAGAAATGCGCAAATATCATATTTATGTTATTTAACACATATAAATATTTGGTGCGTAATGATATTATCACTACCTTTGTGACAGTTATCCTGAAAACAATCTTTTTACCTTAAACAAACTAATACCTAAAGGATGGTATAGAGTCGCTGTGAAGCGGCTCTATATTTTTTATAGAGCCAAACTGAACATATGATCAGAGAAGGGCAAGCATCCGAAAGGTGGGTTCTGTATATTTTTAGTGCGAATAAGAGAGCATGAAGTATTGCTTAACACACATAAGTGATGAAAAAGAGGTTATGACAGAACTATAGGATGATCCTCTCTGAACATCTGCATGCGCTCCTCCAGTACGGGATAGAGTTCGTCGCGCATACGGCTGGTGCATGCCCGCACACCGGGTTCAAGCGAGCCAGTGGTGTCAAGGTTGATGCTTGACACGCCATAGGAGATCAGTTCGCGGACAAGTTCGCCACCCGACATGCCGGGATATGAGAGCGAGAAGAAGAAGCCGTCGGCTATCTCTTCCGTCACGTCACGCGGATAGGTTATGGTGAAGCCATTGTCGCAGAAAATCTTCTTCATGCGCTGTGCCCTCTCGGCATAGGCCTTGGTGTCCTGCACGAAGTTTATCTTTCCCTCGCACGAGAGGCGGAGCATCTCGGCATATGCATACTGGGTGCTGGCGGTGCAGCCTGAAGTGATCATGTACTGGATGCTGGCAATGAATGTGGGGCCAAAGACACCGCTATCCTGATAACGCTTTGCCAAGGCAGGGAACTGGCGGTCAAAGAGTTTGTCGCTGATGCATACCAGTGCTATGCGTCCGCCGGCATAGGAGAATATCTTTGATGCCGAGAGCATGAGCAGATAGTTGTCGGTATATCGTGCCACGGTTCTCACGAAAGGAGGCTGATAGGGCAAGGAGAGGTCGCGACGGCTGTCCATGGCAAAGTATGCCAGGTCCTCCATCACTATGATGTCGTGCTCTGTGGCTATCTCGCCGATGATGCGAAGTTCGTCCTCCTCCAAGGAAATCCATGCGGGGTTGTTGGGGTTTGAGTATATTATGGCCGCTACATCCCCGTCCTTCACCTCCTCCAGGAGTTTGTCACGCAAGGCTTCGCCACGATACGGATAGATGTCGAAACTCTTCCACCCGATGCCAAGTATGCGCAACTGAGACTTCTGTATGGGGAACCCCGGGTCGATGAACAGCACCTTGTTCTTCTTCTCGTCCCTCTGGCAACATGCTATAAAGGCACCGAAACTTCCTGCCACCGAACCCACCGTGGGGATACAGGCACGTGCAGAGATGTCGATGTCCATAAAGGCTTTCACAAATTTGCTTGCCGCATCCTTCAGTTCGGGCACACCGGCCGCCGCAGGATACTGGTTGTTGGCACCTGCATCCAAGGCCTTCTTCTCGGCATCAATACCGAAAGTATTGCAAGGCAATCCAGGGCTACCCTGATCCATGCGGATGAACGGCATGCCTGTCTTCTGCTCGAGGTACTGAGCCACGAGCAATGTCTCGCCTATGGTTGCATGAGACAGGTCGGCAACGTGGTTCACACGTGCCGCCTCCTGTACCAGTTCGTCAGTGAATATCTTCATTTGTAATCCTGTGCAATTAGTTTTTCCTACTTACCCTTCTCCCAGTCAGAGAAGTCACGCTTGTCAAGCACATGCTTTGCCTTGCCCTGAGAGCGCTCGATGGTGCCAGGCGGCTGGATGTGTAT
>JAGBYI010000196.1 GCA_017628845.1 Bacteroidaceae bacterium | reverse complement strand
TGATCTTTACGGCCATCACGTTGGAGACGAGATAGAGGGTTATGAATAATCCCGTCACAATCATCAGCGGCGTGTCGAAAAATACTCGGTTTTTTGAAGGGTTGTCCGATACCTTGTTGTTCATTGCTTGTATGTTTTCTTACTTGTTTTGTTGCGGAAAGGTCCTTGTTTGAAGAGGCGCATTCGCTTTTCGGGTGCAAAGATAGCAAGAAAATTTGGAATTTTAGGGTATGCATATCGGATACTGACATTTTTATTGTTACACGTGTATGACAGGCACGTGTATGACATAAGTGACGAGAATGTGCTGTGGAGACGACTCATGTGAGTAAATCGAAATTACAGATATTTACTGTTCTTTGTTCTTCTTTTTAGATAGTTTAGACATTTTTTCTATCTAATTGACGATAAAACCAATATTTTTATGTAACTTTGAGGCCTAATTATGACGTTTTGTTCATAAAAGCAGAGATAAACGTATCAAAAAGCAAGAACTTGGGTATGAAAATCAACCTTATACAAACGGACATCCAGTGGGCCGATGCCAAGGCCAACCGCGAGCATGCTGAGAGCATCATGCGCTCGTTGGAAAGGGCCGACCTCTACATCCTGCCCGAGATGTTCTCCACCGGGTTTGCTACCCAGCCGGAGGGCATTGCCGAGGAATGGACACTGGGTACCTGCCCCTCGCTGGAGTGGATGAAGGGCATGGCCGGTGAAATGGATGCCGCTGTAGCGGGAAGCATAGCCATCAGGGAGGAGGACGGACGGTATTACAACCGCTTCTGCTTCGTGCGCCCCGATGGGGAGTGCACCTTCTACGACAAGCACCACCTATTCACCTATGGCGGAGAACACCATCGCTATACGGCCGGACAGGAACGTGTGGTGGCCGAGTTCCGTGGTGTGCGCTTCCTGTTGCAGATATGCTACGACCTGCGCTTCCCCGTCTTTGCACGAAACAGGGCTGCCGAGCCATACGATGCCATCATTTACGTGGCAAGTTGGCCCACTCCCCGTGTGGAGGCATGGCTTGCCCTGCAGAAGGCCAGAGCCATTGAGAACCAGTGCTACGTATGTGCCGTGAACCGTGTGGGCACCGACCCCTCATGCCAGTATTCGGGCGGCACGCTGATGACCGACCCCTACGGCAAGGTGGTGGCGCAATGTCCCATGGGCCAGGAGAGTGTCGTTTCGGTGGAAATGGACATGGAGGCCCTTGCCGCCTTCCGCGAGAAATTCCCTGTGCTGGAGGACGCAGACGTTTGAAGCAATGGAAGGACCCGCCCCCAACCCCTCCCTATAGGGCGGGGAGTAATGGACCCCTCCCCAGCCCTCCCCTGTATGGGAGGGAGTAGGCACAACTGCGACTCACCAGGCAAACAACGGAAAACCCAGATTACTCCGACAACTCCGATTACTCCGATAACTAATAACAAGCCCCTCTGCAAAGGAGAGTAGGGCAGACAAAATAGACAATCAACTATGAAGAAACTACTGCTTGGAGACGAGGCCATAGCACTGGGTGCAATACATGCCGGTTTGGGTGGCGTGTATGCCTACCCCGGTACTCCCTCCACCGAGATAACAGAATTCATCCAGGGCGATGCCCTTGCACGTGAACGCGGTGTGCATAGCCGTTGGTGTACAAACGAAAAGACCGCCATGGAGGCTGCCCTGGGCATGTCCTATGCCGGCCGCCGTGCCCTGGTGTGCATGAAGCACGTGGGTATGAACGTGGCCGCCGATGCCTTTGTAAACTCCGCTATCACTGGCGTGCACGGTGGCTTGGTGGTGGTAGCCGCCGACGACCCCTCTATGCACTCCAGCCAGAACGAGCAGGACAGCCGTTTCTATGCCGGCTTTGCCATGGTTCCCACCCTGGAACCCAGCAACCAGCAGGAGGCGTACGACATGATGCAGAGCGCCTTTGAACTCTCCGAGGCATTGCACGAACCCGTAGTGTTGCGCATAGTAACACGCCTGGCACATAGCCGTGCCGCCGTGGAGGTGCACGCCCCCCTGGACATGCAGAACCTGGGAATATGCCAGGAGCGCTGGGTGCTGCTGCCCGGCATTGCACGCACACGATATGCCGCCCTGGTGGAGAAGCAGGCAGAGATGCTTGCCGCCGCCGAGGCTTCTATATATAATAAGGTGGAGAAGGGCCAGGGCACGCTTGGCATCATAGCATGCGGTATTGCCTACAACTATGTGAAGGAAGCCATGGGCGATGGTGCAAACGTGCTCAAGGTGAGCCAGTACCCCTTGCCCGAGGAGGCCATACGCCAGTTGGCCAGTGAGAACTCGTCGGTCATCGTCATGGAGGACGGCCAGCCCGTGGTGGAGCAGCAGGTGAAGGCCCTGCTCGGTGCCGGGTACGATGTGAAGGGACGTCTGACGGGCGACCTTCCCCGCACCGGCGAACTTACCCCCGACAATGTGGCAAAGGCACTTGGGGCGGGGGAGAAGGAGATAATGGCTCCCTCCGAGGTGGTGGCGCCACGTCCTCCGCAGTTGTGCCAGGGATGCGGACACCGCGACGTATATACCGCACTGAACCAGGTGCTGGCAACATACCCCGACTACCGTGTCTTTGGCGACATAGGATGCTATACCCTGGGAGCGCTGCCCCCATTCAAGGCCCTGGCCAGTTGTGTGGACATGGGAGCCTCTATCACCATGGCCAAGGGTGCCGCCGATGCAGGCTTCTATCCCTCTGTGGCAATCATTGGCGACTCTACCTTCACGCATAGCGGCATGACAGGTCTGCTGGATGCCGTGAACGACAAGAGCAACATCACCGTGGTGATTTCCGACAACCTCACCACCGGCATGACCGGCGGACAGGACTCTGCCGGAACCAGCAAGTACGAGGCTATCTGTGTGGCTCTCGGTGTTGAGCCAGAGCACGTGCGAGTGGTTGTGCCCCTGCCCAAGAACATGGAGGAGATTACACGCATATTGAAGGAAGAGATTGACTATCCTGGCGTGTCCGTCATCATCCCACGAAGAGAGTGCATACAGACGGCGGCACGCAAGGCGCGTGAGGCACGCAAGGCAAAGGAGAACGCCTAACCGCTTAACAACCAACGCAACCGACACACATACACATTATGAAGAAAGACATTATACTTTGCGGTGTGGGAGGTCAGGGTATCCTCTCCATCGCCACCATCATAGGCGAGGCAGCCACCAAGGCAGGGCTCAACCTGAAGCAGGCCGAGGTGCATGGCATGAGCCAGCGCGGAGGTGACGTGCAGAGCCACCTGCGCCTGTCCACCGACCCAATATACAGCGACCTGATAGCACAGGGCAGCGCCGACCTGATCATCAGCATGGAACCCATGGAGAGCCTGCGCTACCGCCCATATCTGGCCAAGGATGGCAAGGTGGTGACGGGCAGCAAGCCCTTTGTGAACATACCCAACTATCCCGAGGAAGAGACCCTGCAGGCAGCCCTGGCAGAACTTCCCTCCCTGTCCATGATGGACATAGATGCCGTGGCCAAGGATGCCGGCAATGCGCGCGGTGCCAACATGGTGCTGCTGGGCATGGCGGCAAGGCATTTGCAGATACTTGGCGCCGACGAACTCCGTGATGCCATACGCACCGTATTCGCCCGCAAGGGAGAGGCCGTGGTAGAGGCCAACCTGAAGGCCTTCCAGGCAGGACTGGGCGAGTAGCAACAGATTCAAGAAGTAAAGCAAAAAGTGATGAAGAAGATTCTTCCCAACGACAATAATCCCTTCTTCGACGAGAAGATGGAGACAATGACGCGTGCCCAGATAGAGGCATTGCAACTGGAACGCCTGCAGGCCACCGTGCAGCATTGCATGAACTCGCCGTTCTACAGGAAACGTTTCGAGGAGGCTGGACTCAAGCCCGAGGACATCAAGACCCTGGACGACATCAGTCGCATACCCTTTACCACGAAGCAGGACCTGCGCGACACATACCCCTTTGGCATGGCCAGCGTACCATTGCGCGAGTGCACACGACTTCACTCATCGAGCGGCACAACAGGCACGCCCACCGTTATCCTGCACACACAGAAGGACCTGGAGGAATGGGCGGCACAGGTGGCACGAAACCTGTGGATGGTGGGATTGCGCCCCGACGACGTGTTCCAGAACTCCAGCGGATATGGCATGTTCACCGGCGGTCTTGGTTTCCAGTATGGTGCCGAGCGCCTTGGCATGCTCACCATACCTGCCGCCGCAGGCAATTCCATACGCCAGATAAAGTTCATTACCGACTTTGGCACCACCGCCCTGCATGCCGTGCCGTCATACGTCACCCGTCTGTACGAGGTGATGCAGAGCATGGGTGTGGACCCTCGCCGCGATACCAAACTGAAGGTTCTGGCCATCGGTGCTGAGCCTCATTCCGAGGAGCAGCGCCGGCGCATAGAGGACATGATGGGCGTGAAGGCCTACAACTCCTTTGGCATGTCGGAGATGTGCGGTCCTGGTGTGGGCTTCGAGTGTCAGGAGCAGAACGGTTTGCACTTCTGGGAGGACTACTACATAGTGGAGATTGTTGACCCCGAGACCCTGGAGCCCGTGCCCGACGGAGAGGTGGGCGAACTGGTGCTGACAAGCCTCTGCCGCGAGGCAATGCCCCTGTTGCGCTACCGTACCCGCGACCTTACCCGGGTGCTTGGCAGAACATGCCCCTGCGGACGCAACCATGTGCGTATCGACCGTATGCGCGGACGTAGCGACGATATGATGGTTCTTCGCGGCGTGAACATCTTCCCCATACAGATTGAGAAGATACTGATGACCTTCCCCGAACTGGCCAGCAACTACCTCATCACACTGACCACCGACGAGGACAACGACAACATGACCGTGGAGGTGGAACTGGAGGAACTCTTCACCGACGATTACCGTCGCCTGCAGAACCTGACCAACCGCATACAGCGTGCACTGAAGGACGAGATACTCCTGACTCCGCATGTGAAACTCCTGCCCAAGGGCTCTTTGCCCGTTTCCGAAGGCAAGGCCGTGCGTGTGGTGGACAAGCGTACCGTGTATCAATAATAAATACATAAACAGGAATTTACGATGAATACATTAAAGCAACTATCCATCTTCATCGAGAACAAGAGCGGCACACTGATAAAGGTGCTGGAACTGTTCAGCAAGGCAAAGATACAGATCATTGCATCCACTATAGCAGACACTCAGGACTATGGCATTTACCGTGTCCTGTGCTCGGCTCCATGCGAGGCTTACACCATACTGAAGGAGCATGGCATCAACGTGCAGCTGACCGATGTGCTGGCCATTGCCATCGAGGACGAGCCCGGGCATGCCGCCATGGCCATCAGCGCCTTGTCCCAGGCCGGGGTGAATATCCTCTACATGTATTCCTTCCTGTGGAAGGGCAGGGGAGTGCTGGTGATGCGCACGGATGAAAGCGACAAGGCCCTGGAGGTGATAGCAGAGAACGATATGGACCTGCTGAACGAGGATGACTTTATAATCTAAGACAACTATGATATTCAATCCGGAAATAGAATGCATGTCGCGCGAGAAGATGCGCGAATTGCAGAGCGAGCGTCTCATTGCCACGGTAAAGCGCTGCTATGAGAACGTGCCTTTCTACAGAAAGAAAATGGACCAGAAGGGTATCCGCCCAGAGGATATCAAGTCCATAGACGATATAACAAAACTTCCCTTTACCACCAAGCACGACTTGCGCGACGAGTATCCCTATGGCCTCCAGGCAGTGCCCATGAGCGAGATAAAGCGCATACATGCCTCTTCGGGTACTACGGGAAAGCCTGTGGTGGGCACCTACACGCAGAACGACCTTGACAACTGGGCGGAGTGTGTGGCACGTGTACTGGCCGTGGGCGACATTGGTCCTGGCGACGTGGTGCAGGTGTCCTATGGCTACGGCCTCTTCACCGGTGGCCTTGGTGCGCACGACGGTGTAGGCAAACTTGGTGCCATACAATTGCCCACCTCTTCGGGCAATTCCGAGAAGCAGGTGATGCTGATGCAGGACTTTGGCACAACTGCCCTCTGCTGTACTCCCTCGTATGCCTTGCACCTGGCAGAGGTGATGGAGAAGTGCGGCATCAAGAAGGAAGACCTGAAACTGCGTGTTGGCTTCTTCGGAGCAGAGCCCTGGACATGGGGCATACGCCGCGAACTGGAAGCCAAGTTCGGCATCAAGGCAATAGACATCTACGGACTTACGGAGATGAGCGGTCCTGGTGTGGGTGGCGAGTGCCAGTATCAGGACGGCACCCATGTGATGGAGGATATGTTCTATCCCGAAATTATCAATCCCGACACACTGGAACCCGTAGCGCCCGGCGAGCGTGGTGAACTCGTGTTCACATCGCTTTGCAAGGAGGCTATGCCCATCCTGCGCTATCGCACACGCGACCTCACGCACCTTATCTACGAGAAGTGCCGTTGCGGACGTACCACCGTGCGCCTGGGCAAGATCCTGGGACGTAGCGACGATATGCTCATTATCCGTGGCGTGAACGTCTTCCCCAGCCAGATAGAGGCAATCCTGACGGAGTTCCCTGCCTTCTCTCCACAGTACTTCATCACCGTGGATCGCAAGCACAACGAGGATACCTTCGACCTGGACGTGGAACTGCGCCCCGACCTCTTCTCGCCAAATCCGGCAAAGCAGATGCCTTTCATCAAGTATCTCTACGACCGTCTGGTTTCCGTTACTGGCATCAAGCCCAATATACACATCCAGCCGCCTGGCACCATCGAGCGCTCTCAGGGCAAGGCAAAGCATGTGCTTGACAAGCGTGACTTCTCTGACTGGGAGAAGGGTAAGTAGGAAAAACTAATTGCACAGGATTACAAATGAAGATATTCACTG
>JAGBYI010000195.1 GCA_017628845.1 Bacteroidaceae bacterium | reverse complement strand
CCACGACATTACTGCCGAGGAACTGAAGGCTCTTCCCAACGTGAAGGGTGTTATTATCAATGGCGGTAAGAACAACGTCATCGACGGTGTGGAGATTGATGTTCTCCCCGAGATATACGAGGCTGGTTTCCCCGTTATAGCAGCGGGTCACGACAAGGCGCTTTGCGAGGTTAAGCTGCCCGAGTTTGGCAACGACGAGGAGGCTATCAAGGCCGCAGTGAAGGACTTCGTCTTCGGTACCTGCAAGGCCGAGGCCAACTGGAACATGAAGAACTTCGTTGCCGACCAGGTAGAACTGGTACGCCGTCAGGTGGGCGACAAGAAGGTGCTGCTGGCTCTCTCCGGTGGTGTGGACAGCTCTGTAGTTGCTGCTCTGCTTCTGAAGGCTATTGGCGATAACCTGGTTTGTGTGCATGTTAACCATGGCCTGATGCGTAAGGGCGAATCAGAGAACGTCGTTGAGGTGTTCCGCAACCAGCTGTGCGCAAACCTTGTATATGTTGATGCTACCGACCGTTTCCTTGGCCTGCTGGAAGGCGTTGCCGAGCCCGAGCAGAAGCGCAAGATTATCGGTGGCGAGTTCATTCGCGTGTTCGAGGAAGAGGCTCGCAAGTTGGCAGGTGGTATTGACTTCCTGGGTCAGGGCACTATCTACCCCGACATCGTGGAGAGCGGTACAAAGACCGCAAAGTGCGTGAAGAGTCATCACAACGTAGGCGGTCTGCCCGAGGACCTGCAGTTCGAACTCGTTGAACCCCTGAAGCAGCTCTTCAAGGACGAGGTTCGTGCCTGTGGTGTGGAGCTAGGTCTGCCCTACGAGATGGTATACCGTCAGCCATTCCCCGGTCCCGGTCTTGGTGTACGTTGCCTTGGTGCAATTACCCGCGACCGTCTGGAGGCACTTCGCGAGAGCGATGCCATCCTGCGCGAGGAGTTCGCTTTGGCAGGTCTGGACAAGAAGGTATGGCAGTACTTCACCGTTGTGCCCGACTTCAAGAGCGTAGGTGTCAAGGACAATGCCCGCAGTTACGACTGGCCCGTTATCATCCGTGCCGTCAACACCATTGATGCCATGACTGCTTCTATCGAGCAGATCGAGTGGCCCATCTTGCTGAAGATTACCGACCGTATCCTGAAGGAAGTACCCGGTGTAAACCGTGTCTGCTACGACATGTCTCCCAAGCCCTGCGCTACTATCGAGTGGGAGTAAGTCAAAACGGAAATCTGTGTGAGATAGTAGGGACGCTGCGTGCAGCGTCCGAGCCCTCCCCCAAGCCCATATAGGCGGACGCAGCACGCTGCGTCCCTACTGGTGAGCGAGGGCAAATAATGTAAAACTATATGCAGTGCCTCGTCCTTAACAGGTCGGGGCACTGTTGCATGGATGCACTGTCGGATAACTCTTGATTATAGAGAATCTTGTTCCACGAAGAGGTGTTAGTACTCCCACGAGAGTACTGGAGTCCTCTCACGAGAGTACTGCAGTCCTTATACTAAGAGTACTCGAGTCCTCCTATATGAGGACTGCCGTAGATATGTGAGGCGGTATCCTCGGGGTCGGTAGGAAAGGTGGGTTGCCTCAGAACTCCAGCACTTTGGCAAATCTGTGCCATCCGAAGGTGTTCAGGTAGGCTTTCTTTGCTCCGCGGGGGACGTAGAGTATGCAGTCGGGGCTGATGTTGTTGAATGTGTTGCTGTCTATGACGAAAAGGCTGTCGGCAGGAATGTGCGACACTACCTTGCTGAGTTTGCGGCAACCCTCGAAAGCAGCATATCCAATGTGCCTTACTCCGCTGCCTATGGTGAGGGTTTCAAGGTATTCGCAACAGTCGCAGGCATAATCCTCTATATGTGTTACCGAGTTGGGGATGTGCAGTTCTTTGTAGGCACAGTGCGACAGTGCGGCATGGCCTATGCTCGTGAGGCTCTGTGGCAAGGTCACCTTGTGCAGGTTCTCGCAATACTGGAAGGTGTAGGCTTCAAGCTTTGTTACCCCCTCCGGGATGTCTATCTCTTCAATTGCGGTATGGACAAATGCCGAGGCGCCAATCTCCTTGAGGCTTGCCGGCAGAACCAGTTTCTTTAGTCTCTCTGCACCTACGAAGGCATCTCGTGCAATGCGCTCCACGCCTTCCGGAATTGTGGTGCCGTTGCACCCGGCAATAATGGTGTTGGTGGCAGTTTCTATGATGGCATTGCAGTTCATGCGGCTGTCGTAGTATGGATTTTCCTTGTCTACCACAATGCTGTCGATGTATAGCATGGGGTAGAACGCTGACAAGCCTATCTTCTTCACGCTCTTGGGTATGCGTATCGTGCCAATCTGGTTGCAGTAGATGAAGGCAGAGTCGGCAATCTCCTCGATGCCCTCAGGTATGGTAACCTTTGATATGTACGGGTTGCTGAACGTCATGGGTGCAAATGCCGTTACCCTGAAGGTACGCCCCTTGTACGTTACGGTTTGCGGAATGTTTATCTCTCCGCCTTTGTATTCGTATTCGTACTCGGCATGGTGGCTGCCCTTGAACGTTACCTCCACCGTGCGTGCATCGGCGTCTGTTATGCGATAGAATATGCCATCTGCCTCGAAGCGTTCGGGCACGTTGCCGGATTTCCACTCGATGTAGTTGCACAGGCTGTTGTAGAGCGGTGATTTCAGGAACAGGTAGCCCGACAAAGCCGCCACTACGGCAATGCCGCCTGCATAGTACCATTGCCTTGTGTTGCTCAGGGCTGTTGTTATGTCCGTGGCACTCGTATAGCGCTCGCGTTTCTGCTCTTGCATGCAGCGGGTCTTTATCTTGCAGAACTTATGTGCAAGGTTCTTGCCGCTTCCCTCCTCTATGTATTGCAGCAGGCACCCCACAGAATAGATGTCGCTTCGTGCATCTATCTCGGCAATGTTGCCGGCAATGGTCTCCGGTGCAGCAAAGGTCTTGGTGCATCCCGCGGTATGGTCGTTCTTGTTTGACAGGCAGAAGCCCAAGTCCACCAGCCTCACGTCGTTTGAAGTCTTGGTGAGCAGGATGTTTTCCGGCTTGATGTCAAGGTGGACAACGCCCTGTCGGTGCAGTGCTGTCAGCGCCAGTGATATCTGCACCAGCAGTTTCTTTATGTTGCTGCTTTTGTGGAAGTATTCCGGTTCGGAGGATAGTTTTTCCTTCAGTGTCACCCCGTTTATGTACTCCATCAGTATGTAGAGCCCGTCGCCGTCCTCCTCTATGCCCACATATTTCGCCACGTATGGGCTGGTTATGGCCTTGCCAGTATTATATTCCTTGAAGAATGCCTCGCGATAGCGCTTGTCGGCAGCATATTCGGGGCGCAGCTGCTTCATGAAATACAGTTCCCCGTTTATGCGCCTTTTGAATATGTTGGATGTGGCATTGGAGATTCCCAGGATCTCAATCTTTTCATCCCCGTCTCCCTCATTTATAAATCCCGATGTCTTCATTCGTGCAACAATTTGTACTTTACTCCATTCACTCTTCCACACACATAGTTAACGGGCGAATTGCCGTTTTGCACCAGGTATCTCAGTGTAAGCGGCTCTCCGTCTATAATCTGTCCGCACAGGAAGGTGTCTCCTGCCTTCAGCTTGCTGTTTGCACTTTCCAGCACCTTGAACATCTCCATGCCCTCGTGTTTTATCACCACCCGGCGGTTGGGGTGCCACCTCAGTTCTATCCTTGTGCTTTTTGCCAATGACTGGGTCAGCAGCGTGTCGTTAAGGATGAAGTCGCTCTCCGCACTGTCCTTGCCATTGATGTTGTTCGCGAAGGCATCAATGTCGGTATATCCCACGTATTGCGCAAACGCATTCAGTGTGCTGCGGAATGGACTCCTTCCATTTGCATTGCTTCCCACATACCCCCAAAAGCGCTTCAGCGTGATAGGTGCGATATGTACCTTCAGTGCATTGAATATGTGCATTGTAAGGTAGTCAAAATCCTTTGGCGTCTTTATCTTTCGGCCCGCCACCTTTTCCATCCTTTGCCTTAGCGCCTGGTAAATCTCTTCGTTTGCCATGAAATCTGGTTGTTTAACTCACAAAAGTAAGAAAAAACATTAAGATATAAGTTCCAAGGATGTCAAAGTTTAGGTGTTAGGCGCAAAAGAACCAAAAAGAAACAGAATTCGTCATGCCACTCTCCTTAATTATTACTATATTTGTGCGTTAAAAAGTGTTTATGTGTTATTTTTCTCTTCCTTTCAGAGGCATAACACCATAAGGAACCAGTGTCGGCATAAGACACCAGTACTTGCAGATTGAACGTAAATTTACTAAATAAACAAGAATATTATGGCACAGTGTACAAAGTGTGGCAATGAGTTGAAACCGGGAGCAAGATTTTGCACCAAGTGTGGTACCCCCGTTTCTGCACCAGTGGATCAAATGAAGTCAGCAAGTCAGTCTATGACATGCACCAAGTGTGGCAGTGAGTTGAAGCCTGGAGCAAGATTCTGCACCAAGTGCGGTACCCCCGTTTCTGCACCAGTGGATCAAATGAAGTCAGCAAGTCAGTCCATGTCATGCCCCAAGTGTGGCAAGGCCCTGAAACCCGGAGCAAGATTCTGCACAGGATGCGGCGCTCCTGTTGG
>JAGBYI010000194.1 GCA_017628845.1 Bacteroidaceae bacterium | reverse complement strand
GGGCATGATGTACATCATGTACTGCATCATCTTCATCTGCTGTGCCTGCTCGCTGGACATCTGTGCATTCTGCTGGCGCATGGAAATCCATGTGTTGATGATGTTGGTGGCGCAGAACAGTATGCAGAAGATGCTCAGGTGGTCGCCAATGAGCCACAGGTCGGCATCCCAACTGATGAGTTCGTCGTAAGCAGAAAGGTCGTCTGCCCAAAGGAACTTCTCGCCACGCAGGGCAATGGCGTTGGGAACGAAGTTGAAGAGGGCAATCCAGATGGGCATCTGAATGAGCATAGGCAAGCATCCGCCCATGGGGCTTACGCCGTATTCGCGGTAAAGCTGCATCATCTCTGTCTGCTTCTTCATAGCATCCTCTGGCTTGGGATACTTGGCATTCAGAGCATCCACCTGGGGCTTGAGAACTCGCATGCGAGCACTGCTCAGGTAGCTTTTCTTGGTGGTGGGGTAGACAAATATCTTAACTATGATGGTGAGCAGAAGCAGTACAATGCCCATGTTCATGCCGAAACCGGAGAGGAAGTCGAACAAGGGCAGGATAATCCAACGGTTGATGATGCGGAACAGAGGCCAACCCAGATATACGAGGTTCTCCAGTTCAAGGTCCTTGCCTGATGCAATGAGGTCGTCGTGCTCCTTCAGCAGGTGGAAGTCGTTGGGACCGAGGTACAGGCTGAGTTCTGTAGGCTGTGCACCTCGTGGGTCAAAGCCACAAGTCATGTGTGCTGAGTATTTCTTCAGGTCACCAGAACCCTTTTGGCATGGACTGCTCTTCAAGGTCGCATTGTCGAACTGTTCGGGAGCGATAAGAACGCAGCTGAAGAACTGGTTCTTGAAAGCTACCCACTCCAAAGGCTTCTCCATGGTTTCACTATCTTCGCCGCCTTCAGACAGATTGTCGGTATCGTCGTTCTTCTCCTTGTATGTGAGTGAAGAGAATTGCTGCTCGAAGTCGAAACCCTTCTCCTGCTGGGCGGCAACGTCCTGCCAGTTGATGGTCATGCTCTCGGTGCCGGGGTGCAGAACAGAACCCATTCCTGTGGCCTGCATGCTTATCTTCACCAGATAGCTGTTTGCCATCAGATGGTAGTTGATGTCGAGGTGCGATGTCTCGTTACCCAGACGCATGGTAACGGTGCTGTCCGTACGGTTGATGGCCTGGAAGGTGTAGTCGCGGGTGTCGATGTTGTCATCCTTGCCCACCAACTGATAGCTAAGGCTGTTCATTCCCTTGCGCAGGAGCTGTACATCCTCTTTCTGCTGGTTCTTGTACTGGGTAAGGCTTGCACTCTGGATGCTGCCACCCTTGGTGTTCAGTGTGATGTTAACAAGACCATTGCCAATGGTAACTTCCTCGCCCTGAGCATTGCGTGCTTCAAAGAAAAGGGCGGTGCTGTCCTGTGCCTTCATGGCCAGTTCCAGAGCCTTCTGCTCTTCAGCCTTTTTTACAGCCTCTGCCTGCTGGGCCTGCTGAATGCTGTCCTGTCGGGCGGTCTCCTGCATCTGTGCGATTTCCTCGGCAGAAGGCTGGCTGTACCAGCTGAATCCAATCAGCACAAGTGCAATGAGCACAAAGCCCGTAATAGTGTTTTTATCCATAATTTTATATTTGAATTTCGCATAAAACGCGTGCAAAGTTACGATTAAGTGAGCGAATAAACAAGCAAAAATGTCTTTTAATTCATTTATATATGTGAAAGTTAAAATAAAGTAGTATCTTTGCACCATAACCTAAATGTCCTATGTTCAGATTTATAAGTTTGATTTTCTTTCTTCTGTTCTCGTCACTTTGTTATGCTGAAAGCAAAGATAGTACAGAACTTCCCAAAAGCGTTAAATGGAAATATAAGGTTGACTCCATTGCTAATTCATATAGCAAGGAAATGGATGCACTTGTCGCCCAACGCAGTAACACCCTTGGGGGACTCTCTTATGAAAGACCTTTGAATGCATACGGATTGCGTATGGTATTGCCTCCAACATTTTATTCTTCTTCCGTGCTACAGCAGTTTTCTGTAAATGAGAGGAGGATGTATCCTGACGACAACCTCATGTATATGTATATGATAAATGATGCATTAGCCAAGGTGTATGTGGACAATCCTGAGATTATTGTTCAGATAGACGACCATATTGAGAAGGCTGGTACATTGCGTAAGGATGTTGAAACGTCTTTGAATACAGAAACGAAATTGGCAGACAAGGTTGTTGGGGTTGATTTGGAGTCAGATATGGAGGAGGATGTCGAATTGGTGACGCGCAAACCGAACTTTTGGAAGTTCTCCGGTTCCGGGTCGTTGCAATTCAGCCAGAACTATTTTTCTGACAACTGGTATCAGGGTGGAGAAAATTATTATTCGTTTCTGACTCTGCTGACACTTAATGCCAATTACGATAATAAGAAAAACGTACAGTGGGAGAATAAGTTGGAGGCCAGGTTGGGATTTCAGACTACAGGCAAGTCGGAAACGCACCATGCATTGAAACCTACTGATAATCTGCTACGTCTGACCACAAAACTGGGTTACAAGGCATATAAAACCCTGTACTATACCACTCAGGTTCAAGCGTATACCCAGATAGTTCCCTTGTATGAGTCCAATTCGGACGAAGTGCGCACAAACTTTCTCTCGCCGCTGAACCTTACTGTTTCCGTGGGTCTTGACTATAAATTCGCCACCAATAACAAGAAGTTCAGTGGCAATGTGTATATGGCGCCGTGTTCATATAATATGCGATATGTCAGCAACGTAGACCTTGCTACTAAGCATGGTATAGAAAAGGGTCATCATGCATATCATAACTTTGGTCCCAGTATAACGGTAAATGCCAATTGGCAGATTCTCAAGAACCTGTCGTGGAATGCCAGAATGTATTGGATAAGCGACTTCAGTTATACCAATATAGAGATGGAAAACACTTTTAACCTGACTATTAATAAGTTCTTGTCTGCAAGATTGTTCGTCTATCCCAAGTTTGACGATAGTAGCGAGAAATACAGGGGTCGTGGCGGCAGTTATTTTATGATGAAGGAAATGCTGTCCGTAGGTTTTAATTATAACTGGTGAGAGAAATTATGACTATTAAGACAGCAGAATACCTTATTTCCAGTGCCAAGGTGGAGCAATGCCCACAGGCAGGTTATCCGGAATATGCCTTTATAGGCAGAAGTAATGTAGGCAAGAGTTCCCTAATCAATATGCTTGCCGACAACAGCAAACTGGCAAAAACCTCTGCCACACCGGGTAAGACCATACTGATAAACCATTTTCTCATCAATAAAGCACAGGAAGGAAAGATACCTGCCAATCCTGCAGACCAGCCATGGTATCTGGTGGACCTGCCTGGCTATGGATATGCCAAGCGAGGTAAAAAGGCTCAGGAGGAGTTTGAGCGAATGATCAGCACGTACATTCTGAAGAGGGAACAGATGACTTTGCTCTTTGTTCTCATAGACGTGCGCCATGATCCCCAGCACATAGACCTTGAGTTTATAGAATGGCTCGGTGAGAACGGTGTTCCTTTTGCCATAGTGTTTACCAAAGGAGACAAGGTAAGCAAAGGGCGTCTTGGCGGAAATGTCAAGCATTATCTGAAGGAACTCTCA
This sequence comes from Bacteroidaceae bacterium, assembly GCA_017628845.1. Taxonomy (GTDB): domain Bacteria; phylum Bacteroidota; class Bacteroidia; order Bacteroidales; family Bacteroidaceae; genus Physcousia. Next base: position 3,947 of record JAGBYI010000194.1, on the reverse strand, counting down.
AAGCAATGGGAGGAACTACCTCCATATTTCATTACCAGCAGTGAGAACGGTATGGGCAAGGAGGAACTCTTGCAGTATATTGGCGAGGTTAATGCCATGGTCATCAAGTCCTAAGTTTTATCAAAACGACACTCCTTTTAGGGATTGTTTAGTTGGTTCAAGGAATTGCCCTCTTGTTCGATTTGGGTTTAATCAAGATGTTTTTGGGGCAATATTGGACACAATAAAAGGAGATAAAGAAGACAATGACGAACGTGCCGTATGCTATTGGGGTGTCATGCCAGCAGTGCAAATAAAGACGCTGTCAGCACGGTAAGCCCCCCGCTTGTAACGATGGCCAACGAACTCATTGCTCCCTCAGTCTGTCCCATTTCCATTGCCTTGGAGGTACCAATGACATGCGATGCCGAACCGATGGCAATCCCCTTGGCTATTGGTTCCTTTACTTTTATTAGTCTAAGAAACTTCTCGGCAAAGATGTTTCCTGTTATGCCTGTTATGACGATGACCAATATTGTTACCGGCACATTTCCGCCCAGTTCCCCGGATACTTCCATGCCGATAGCGGTGGTTATGGACTTGGGTAACAGTGTTACGTATGCCTGATGGTCCATGCCGAGGAGCAGTACCATTCCCAATATTGTTGTCATACTGCCAAGCACTCCGGCGGTGATGCCACTTGCTACGGCGTGATAGTTGCGTTTAAGATGCTCTATCTGTTCATATAGCGGAACTGCCAGGCATACTGTGGCAGGGGTGAGCAGGTAATTGATTATATTGCCTCCTTTTGCATAGCTCTCGTATGATGTGCCGGTGGCAAACAGGAAACCTATTGAAAGGACTATGGAAACCAGTAGCGGGTTCAGCAGTGTCCATCCGCTAATTTTCTTTATCCATAGACCTATGCAGTATGTTCCTAAAGTCAGCATTACGCCCAGATATATAGATTCTGCCATGAAATCATGCATTATTTTTTCCATTTCCATCATTCTTCTGTCTGTTTCTGCGTCTTCTCCATATTATTATCTGCGTTGTCCAACCTGCTATGGCCATTACCAAAAAGGTGCTAGTAAAGGTAATCAGAAGATATTCGTGCCAGTTATGGCGAATGTCCTCCCAAGAATTCACTAGTCCTACAGCAGGAGGTACGAACATCACCGGCATGGAAATTATCAGTGTAGTACTGACTTCACGTATATGCTCCACCTTTAGCAACCTCAGCTCCAGCGCAGAAAACAGCAATATTATGCCGTATATGCTGGCAGGTATGGGGAAGGGGAGTACTCTGTGCAACAGTTCCCCCGCAAAAGAGAAACATATTATTATAAATAGTTGTATCACGTATCTCATGGAAATACCTCTTTATATAATATGCTAATGTATTTAGGTATCAGTTTGCTTAAAAAGTGTTTCAAGTTCCAAATTGATGCAAAAATACAAATATTTTCTCATAGAATACTTGTAAGTGATTATAAAACTCTATACCTTTGTAGTGATTACACATTTGTACTGATTGAAAGAACAACTAATATTAACCAATAAAACAACAAGATTATGTCAAAGTACGCAGGAACACAGACAGAAAAGAACCTGATGGAAGCATTTGCAGGCGAGTCACAGGCAAGAAACAAGTACACCTATTTTGCTTCTAAGGCAAAGAAGGAGGGTTTTGAACAGATTGCAGAGATTTTCCAGAAGACTGCGGATAACGAGAAGGAGCATGCAAAGCTCTGGTTCAAAGAATTGGAAGGCATTGGCGATACAGCGCAGAACCTGCTGGCTGCTGCCGAGGGCGAGAACTATGAATGGACAGATATGTACGAAGGCTTTGCCAAAACTGCAGAGGAGGAGGGCTTCAAAGCACTTGCAATGAAGTTCCGTTTGGTTGCTGCCATCGAGAAGCGTCACGAAGAGCGCTATCGCGCCTTGCTTAAGAATGTAGAACTTCAGGAGGTATTTGCCAAGAGCGAAGTGAAGGTTTGGGAATGTCGCAATTGTGGCCATATTGTTGTAGGCGAGAAAGCACCCGAGATTTGTCCAACTTGTGCACATCCTCAGGCTTACTTTGAAATTCATATCGATAACTATTAAATTCTAAACTTTAGGCAGCCTTGTGCTGCCAAAGTTATAAGTCCCCCCCCCTTATGGGCGGTTAAATAAAGCAACTATGAAAAAATATATTTGTGACGTATGCGGATGGGAGTATGACCCCGAAGTAGGGGTACCCGAGCAGAACATTGCTCCAGGCACAGCATTTGAGGATCTTCCAGAGGATTTCTTCTGTCCGCTGTGCGATGTAGGTGCAGATCAGTTCTCGCCTATTGACTGATATAGGAATCAATACAGGAAATTGGAGATGCTTTAATACTCATATTCCTCCTATTCCTAAGGATTTTAAAGGTAAAAACTAAGGAGTTGCAGTACAATAATGTCTGCAACTCCTTATTTGTAAGCTTGTCCTAAAGCAGTAACAACCTTATTGTTTTGTTCGATGATGTTGTATAAAAGGATTTGCTGATAGCGTATGCCAATCAGCGTATAGTGATCAATGTGAGGTTCTTTACCCTACGCCCAGGTCGGTGTTTTCTATGAGCACTTCGGCTTTGGGGGATTTCTGCAGGGTGGGGCAGACTTCGGCCATGAACCAGCGGAGCATGTCGTCGTTGCGGCGAGTGAAAGTGTTGTTGGGGCAGAACACGTTGACGCTGTAGTACTCGAAATGCCTCTCCGCCAGTTCTATGTCGCTGAGCAGGCGCTCCCTGGTGTCGCCGGGTGTGTCGGTGCAGCATAGCAGGCAAATGCCCTGGAAGTGGCGTGCTATGTCCTGAGGGGTGACGTGCGGAGCGATGCCCTTCTGCCAGTTGGTGCGCAGGGTGGGGTCGAAGGTCTCCGCTCCGCAACGGAACTTCACCTTGGCGGGATGAAACTCTCGGGCAAAGCGCTCCAGTTGATTGCGGTACATGTAGTGCGCCTCGAACCAAAGGGTGTGTATGCCCTTTTCTTGTATAATCTTCTTTATGGCCTCTATGGTGCCGGCATCCAGTTCCATGGCCGAGCCGGAGTTGATGATGTCCAGCACGCCGAACTCTCCGGTTACCCGCTCCAGCACCGCCTTGTTTGTCTCGTACGCATCGGCCGAGGCGTCCTCGTGGTAGTCGCAGAAGGTGCACCTCCTCCACTTGCACCCCTTTCCCTGAAGGAGAAGGAATTCCCTGGGGAAGTTGCCCCGGATTACGGAATACCTGTTCATGCCTTCCATTTCTGTGTGTAGTAGCGTTTCAGCCTGTTCACAACCAGATATGCCATAGGAGTGCCTGCCAGTGCCTCTATGCCAAGTTTGAGCACGTACTGCAACATTATCATCTTTATCAGTTCCTCCGTGGAGACAATGCCGTAGAATGCAATTATCACGAAGGGGACCGAGTCAGACATGTGTCCCACCATGGAACTGCCTATTGTTCTGATCCACATGTGCTTGCCATGGCTCCACCTCTTCATCCTGTCCATCACGTAGGCGTTGGACAGTTCGCCCAGCAGGAAGCCTGTTAGCGAACCTATCACAATTCGGGGAACTGCGGCAAAGATGTGGTTGTAGGCCTGTGCCGTTTCGTCCAGATAGGGGGGCGAAGGCAGCCATATGCCTATGTTGGTGCACACCACCAGAATGATGTTGCACAGCAGGCTCAGGTAGATTACCCGCCTGGAGACGCGGTAGCCCCATATCTCGGTGAGCACGTCGCCCAGCATGTAGGCAAAGGGGAAGGTGATTGTACCTGCGTCGAAATAGACGAAACCGAAAATGCTGATGATCTTTACGGCCATCACGTTGGAGACGAGATAGAGGGTTATGAATAATCCCGTCACAATCATCAGCGGCGTGTCGAAAAATACTCGGTTTTTTGAAGGGTTGTCCGATACCTTGTTGTTCATTGCTTGTATGTTTTCTT
>JAGBYI010000193.1 GCA_017628845.1 Bacteroidaceae bacterium | reverse complement strand
CGAGCGCCCCATGGCAGCGCAGAACAAGTCTATCGGTCAGTTCAACCTCACCGGCATCGCTCCCGCACGTCGTGGTGTGCCCCAGATCGAGGTAACCTTCGATATCGACGCCAACGGTATCCTCAACGTTTCTGCCAAGGACAAGGCTACCGGCAAGGAGCAGCACATCACCATCACCGCATCTTCAGGTCTTTCTAAGGAGGAGATCGAGCGCATGAAGGCCGAGGCCGAGGCTAATGCCGATGCCGACAAGAAGGAGCGCGAGAAGATTGACAAACTCAACCAGGCCGACTCTATGATCTTCCAGACCGAGAACATGCTCAAGGAGTCTGGCGACAAGATCCCTGCTGATGTCAAGGCCGAGGTAGAGGCTGCTCTCGAGAAGATGCGCACTGCCCACAAGGCACAGGACATCCCCGCTATCGATGCTGCCATGACCGAACTCCAGAACGCTGCCGCCAAGCTCTATCAGGCACAGCAGCAGGCAGGTCCCGGTCCCGACATGAACGGTGGTTGCAACGGCGGTTGCAATGCTGGCGCTCAGCAGGGTGGCAAGGACGACATCCAGGATGCAGATTTCGAAGAGGTAAAGTAATATAAGGTTGACATATAATAGGCAAGTGGCGGGCAACTCGATAATGTAGTTGCTCGCTATTTTTTTTATTCTTGGCTTTGATTGTGGTATTCTCTCTAATGTGCAGAGGGAAATACAAAAAATAGTTGTACTTTTGAGCATATATAAACACGTAAATAGAGATAACAGATGAGCAGAATAACAAAATCAAACAAGGGTATCCCGGCAAAGTATCCGCTTTGTCTGCATACCAACTGTCCAATGGCAGATACCTGCCTGCACCAGTTGGCATTCCGTCGTCATGAGGAATTGGGAAGTCACCTCACCTTGATAAATCCGTCACTGTGTACCATGCAGGACAATTGTCCTCATTATGCCTGTGCCCAGCCAGTAAGGTTTGCCAGAGGCTTCACCAACTTCCAGAAACGTATGTTCCCTCAGCAGTATTCTAAGTTCATGGATATGCTCATCTTGCACTTCGGACGCAATCAGTATTTCATGCGCAGAAGTGGTAAGGTAGTCCTGCCTCCAGATGAGCAGGAGGTTGTGCTTAATGCCTTGAAAAAGTGCGGAATAGATTCCCATTTCGATTTTGACGAATACATAGAATCCATTCACTGGGTTAGATAGCCAGTACCATATAGTTGGTACAGTAATACTTCAATGTCGGTACTGCAGTACCAATGGGCTGGTACTGCAGTACCGATTATGCGAAATAAAAATCGGTACTGGCTCTCTATGTTCCTCTGTCCAAAATAGCTGTTTAAGATTCCTGCTATTCAACTGCCTTTGGCTTTGTTTTATTCAAGCAACTTTAGGAAATCTTATATGCTTAAAATAATCTTCGCCAAGGAACGAACCGTTCTCCATCCTCTTCTTATCCAAAACATATCCACGTATAGCAAACTCTCGCAATACGCTTGTTGCCCACTGACGGAACTGAGTTGCACGAATGCTGTTCACACGCTAACCTACACTAATAACCGCATCGAGATTGTAGAACTGCGTCATATATTTCTTGCCAACGGAAGCAGTTGCCGAGATTTTCTCGGTAACTGAATTCTTTTCAAGTTCCCCAGAAGCAAAGATATTAGACAAATAGTTAGTACTGATTCTATCATCTTATATCTTCATCATCCAAAGGCAACAGATAATCGCTTGCTTTCTCTTTTGAAATAATCGTTCTGCCAAGTTGCTCCTCTAATTGCAGACGAGCAACCTTTGCAACACTGCCTCCATCCTTCGCAACCTTAGTTTGCCCCATGAATCCCTTCGGATTTCGTTGTTTGGAAAGTTCAGCAGCTGATGCTTCAGCCAATGTGTTCAGAGCTATTTCCAAATTGGTCATATTATCTCTGAGGTTTTCTTTCTTCAGACCTTTAAGATGCTTATACTGCTTAGTAGTCAGTCCACTCCATTCTTTAGTGATGATGTCTGTAAGCGATGCGTATTGCTGTCCAACTTGTACTCCAGTTCTTTGCCATTCATCAGTCAGCTCCTTACGTACTTCTATGGATTTGATACGTTGGTTAATCCACGCATCAGAATATCCCAAGCGTTTGTAATCCATCATGGCCTGTTCAATAGACAGTTCAGGATCTTGCATCTGGTCTAAACGCTGCGAAGCCACTTGAGCCATCCACTGCTTGAATGGTTCTGCTTTAGGTGATGGAATAGACTGGATAAGACGGAAGAGCTGCTCCTGATCGGCAGCCATTTCTTTATGCATTTTACCATCTTCGCTACGCATGGGAACCAGGGTACAAATTGTACCCCAGTTCAATTTAAGCATAGCGTCACGACTTTTCATCCTTTTTATATATTGCTTGGGATCTGCACTATCTGTCAGTACAGCCACAATATCAACGATAGAGAAATACCACTTCTCCTGCTCGTCATCCCAAACAGTACGCACTTT
>JAGBYI010000192.1 GCA_017628845.1 Bacteroidaceae bacterium | reverse complement strand
GAGTAATATGTATCCTTGTCGCTTGGTGTATGACGGTAAGGAGTTTCAGAGCGTTGAACAGATGTTTCATTGGATGTTATTCAGTGAAAATGCTGAGATTCGGGATGTTATAATGAAGTGTAAAGGTGTTTGCAATGGATTCCAAGTCAAGAACTTCTGCGCTAAGCACTCTGATAAAATTGATAAGGATTATGATTCTAAGAAATTTGATTGCTTGTTTAAATGCTTGGAAATTAAATATTTGCAATGTTTGGAATTTAAAAAGGCGATTGATGATAGTGGGGATAAGTCACTTGTAGAGTATGCACCGTGGGATAATGAATATGGTGCGGTGTGGGACAAAAACCTTCAATCTTACGTTGGTAAAAATGCTTGCGGAAGGTTGATGATGAAAGTAAGAGAGAATGCGTTGAATGGATTGTATAATTTTTAAAATAAAAACTAATATGGAAGAAACTAATATGGAAGTAAATAATATGGAAGTAAATAATTTTTTAATTGAATTTAAGAAACTACCTTCTTGTAATACTTTAGAAGAAGTGGAAAATTTCGCTGAGTTATATGAGTGTTTAAAGGAACATAGTCTAGTACAGGCGTTAGATAGAGTGTTAAGATATTACAGTTGCTTTTATTGGACTCAATCAAATCTTTTAAATGCGGAGTGTGAAGTAGGTGTTAAGATACCAAGTAAAGCGTGGAGGTATATTGTAGGTTTAATGGAGAAGGCGGACCTAAAACTTGCTAAGGTTTTGCTTGTAGAACCATCTATGGTAATGGGTATATACACAGACTATCCCAATATATACGACAATTGTAGAGATGGGTTTGGCAGGATTGATAAAGGTGTGTTTAAATATTACCGTATTCCTAAATACATTATAGAGGGTTTTGCAAATGCATTGGATAAGTTGAAGGATGAGTTGTTAAAAGTTGGTTATTATGGATAATAGTAATAAGGAGTTAGAAAAACTCAGCGAGTTGAGAATTTGGTTGATGGAGTGGTATTCTGATGGATATGCACAAGGTGAAATAGAAAACACGAAGCAATTATTTGCTGAGTGGGTTGAATTTGCTGAGTATTGTAATATGAACTCGCTCCCCGAAGATGAGAAAGAGGCGTTAGTATATTTGTTTAAGGATGTTGTACGTATATATGATGAAGAAAATAGAAGAAGTAACAAAATGCAAGGTGATTCAGTTGAAAAATACAAAAGTGAAGTTTGTTGTTAAACTGCTTCAATACCATTTGAACGCTATTATATATAGGTATAATCAAAAATTCTCTTTTAAGGAGTATATTGTTGCTTTAGAGAAGGATTTGACTAGTGTTGTATTGGATAGTGGTCTTAGTGGGGATAGAGAAGCGGTTGAACTTTTGGGAAAGGTTCGTGATATTGTCAAGAGGTTGAGGGAGCATTTAAAAACGAATGCTCCTTCTTTAATCGACTTGAATGAGGCGGTTGATAAGAGTATTAGGTTTACTTTATTTCAATACTCCAAGAACAAGGAGGATATGACATTGCGCCAAATGATTGATATGTTGGATGAGGTTAAGTTGCAATCTCGCATCGTGGAGGATAATAATCTCTCGGTAACAGATAGGGTCAAAAACCTACGTGCGTTGGAGAATCAATTGAGGAATAGAATTTGCGGTGAATTATAATTTGTGATAGTGGTCTGTGGTAGTTGTGTTGTTGTCTTCGAATATGATTGCTTATTTGCGACCTGATAGAAAATTCTATTGCTCATAATATTGGCAATCAACGAATTAGTTACTTGGTTTCGAATCATCTGAGGATTCATACATATCCTGCATTTTGTTTATGGTATTGAAAATCAATGCGTTAATAAAATTGATGTAAAAAACGCAGAAGTTGGTTAAAACCTTCTTCTGCGTTTTATGTTTTAGACAATCTTTTTGAACTCGTTTAGAACGGTCTTGTCTATGAGTTTAGCATAATGTGCCGTTTGCTTGGTGTTGGTATGCCCTAGTATCTTTGCTACGATTTCAATTCTGAAACCTTCGTTCAATAGTCGAGTAGCTGCAGTGTGTCTTGCAATATGGGTGTGTAGTTGCTTGTTGATATGGCACAAATCTGCTATTTCCTTCAAATATGCATTGCAACTCTGATTGCTGATGAAGTTAAGATTGAAATTATATTTTTTCAATATCTCCATCGCCTTTGGGGTTAGAACTGTAAAGAAGTCGATTTTGGTTTTCTGTCTCTGTTTCTTGATGTAATACATCCCATCTTCGTTCTTTATATCTCTGAATGTTATGAGTTGCATATCTGCAAAAGATAGGGCAGTGTAGCATTGGAATAGGAACAAATCTCTTACCTTATTTAATCTCTCGTTGTCGAACTCCTTTTTCTCAATCCTTGCAACTTCTTCATTTGTTAAGAACTCAACTTCTTTTGTAACCTTGGGGTTATCGACAAACATCATTGGGTTTACTTTGATGTATGCCTTATTAAAAGCATAGGTTAGCATTGTCTTGACTCTAGCAAGGAGGTGATATATGGTGCTACCTTCAAATTTGTATGTCTGCTTCAACTCGATTTTGAACTCCTCGATATGTTGAGGTGTTATAGTCCTTAACTCAACGTTGCCAATAAACTTTTTGAATTTATCCATTGCCAAGTGGTATTTTTTCATTACCTCGCTTGCGCAGTTCGCTGTTTTCTTGGTGTGATATTCTAAGAACTCCTCAGTAACATCGAACAGGAAATATGTTTTTACTCCTCCATTCTTGAAGTATTCTTTTAGACTGGGTGCAGTGATGGCGATGTCGTTTGCAGTCATTTCTGCAAGACATTTGTTGAGTTTTGTTCGAACTGATGATGTGTATTCAAGAACCTCGTTGTTCTTTTTGCTAGCCATCATTTTGTTAAATTTGATGGGTTCTGACTTCATTGGAAGGGATATGTGAGTCCTCTGTCCATTGATGATGATTGAGATTTCAATCGGTGCAAAACCTTTCTTGTCGATTTTCGATGTACGACAAATGAACGAAAAATTGTACATAACTAACTGAATTTAATTGTTTAAAGTTTGGTTATGCGACCTGTTTTCAACAATTTTTCGAGTGGTCACAAGAAAAAGCATTTTTTTTTATCGGTACCCGAACGATTAGAAACCTCAGACATCGCTCACTTTTCTTGCTTTATAACTGCTTTATAATTGATTTGCAACAAATTACGCTTTTGGGATTTGTACACAAAAAAAGCAGACTTCATTGAGAAATCTGCTTTATTTTGCTTTATAGCGGAGAGAGAGGGATTCGAACCCCCGGCACCTCTCAGTGCGGCAGTTTTCAAGACTGCTGTAATCGACCACTCTACCATCTCTCCAGACGTCCTTTGTGGGCGGCTTCCTTTTCAAAAGCGATGCAAAGGTATGGCTTTTTCCCGAAACATGCAAACCTTTCGCCAATTTTCTTTGTTTTTTCTTTAAAAAGCATTGTTTTTATGTGAAAAGACCTAACTTTGCAGGCATGAAAACTCTGATAACTACTATTTGCTGCCTGTTGTGCATGACAAACATTGCAGCACAAACGGATTCGGTAAGCATAATGTGGGGGAACCGCTCACAAATGGTTGTACCTGTGGACATGAAAATAAGCAACAGGCAGTTCAACATGAACCGCCTGCATCACTCTTTAAGTCTTGCCGTACCAGTGGCAGTTGCTGGTTTTGCAATGATGCCTGCCGATCATGCCATACGCGACCGTGTGGTAAATGGCATGCCTGGATTTCAAATCAAGATAGACGACTACATCCAGTATGCACCGTTGGTTGCCCAACTTGGAATGAGCCTGGGTGGTGTGAAAGGACGCAGCAAGAACCGTTGGCAGGTACTTGTTGCCGATGCCATGGCAGCAGCCATGATGGCGGCTGTTGTAAATGGCATGAAATACGGCATCAACAGAACACGTCCCAACGGAGGCAGAGGAAGTTTCCCTTCCGGACATACCGCCACAGCCTTCATGGGCGCCACCCTACTGGCTCACGAGTACGGACACAAGAGCATATGGATACCAATAGCAGGATATTCTGTTGCTACGGCTACTGGAATCATGCGCATTCTTAACAATAAACACTATGCCAGCGACGTGCTCGTGGGAGCAGCTATAGGCATTATGTCTGCAGAGTTGGCGTATTGGGCAACAGACGCAATATTCAAGGACAAGAAACTTTTCAAGCCTCGCCGTGCACGCATCCATTACGAGGTATTGAAAAACTACTAAATCTCAGTATATTTGCACCATAGCAACATACGGCGGAGATATTCCTCCTCCTTGTTGTCCTCTATGTGGAAAGTAAAGGTTTTGCCCGTGCCGTCGAGAGCATAAAGGACACGATCCATGAGACGCTGGATATTGCCCTCGGGTTGGAGGTAGATGTCCAGATGAGCGGCCTCGGTGATGACAGGTATGCACTTCTGGGCATCGTCCAGATATGTAATGCACCTCTTAACCCTACGGCATGCCAGACAACCGCGGCACTTACCTATTTCCTTTTCATTGACAACTATAAGTCCAAAACCTTCCGGTTGGGCAACTGAGTCATCCCTTCTTGTACATATTATAAGTTTTTCCATTGTTCTTTTTCCATTAATTCTTAAAGCACGCATACGGGTATCCCTACCCGTTGCAATGCAAATTTACACCTTATTATTTATTTTTTCAAGAAAGACCAACTCTGAAATGGACACGAAGACCTCATTTTTATCATAATTTAGATTTTGATTAACATATCTTTACGCACGAGGCATGTTATAAGAAAAAAAGTGTATCTTTGTAGCCGAATATTTAATAACACAACACAAATAAAATGATAAATATCACTTTTCCCGATGGCTCTGTGCGCCAGTACGAAGCAGGAGTCACCGGTCTTCAGATTGCAGAAAGCATCAGCAGCCGTCTGGCTCAGGATGTGCTTGCATGCGGAGTGAACGGAGAAACCGTGGAACTGAACCGCCCCATCAACGAGGATGCAAGCATACAGCTCTTCAAGTGGGATGACAAGGAGGGCAAGCATGCCTTCTGGCACACCAGCGCCCACCTGATGGCAGAGGCATTGCAGGAGCTCTACCCCGGCACTCAATTCGGCATAGGTCCTGCAATTGAAAACGGTTTCTACTACGACATCATGCCCGCTGAAGGCGTGGTTATCCGCGAGGCCGTGTTTGCCGACATTGAAAAGAAGTTCATGGAACTGGCCCAGCGCAAGGAGCAGCTGGTTCGCGAGGACATAAGCAAGGCAGATGCCCTGAAGTTCTTCGGCGACCGTGGCCAGACATACAAGAACGAGTTGATTGAAGACCTGGAGGATGGCCATATCACCACCTACACACAGGGTGCGTTTACCGACCTGTGCCGTGGTCCTCATCTGCTCTCCACCGCACCCATCAAGGCATTCAAGGTGCTGAGCACCAGTTCTGCATACTGGCGTGGCGACGAGAAGCGCCCCCAGATGACACGTATCTACGCCATCTCATTCCCCAAGCAGAAGATGCTGACCGAGCACCTGCAGCTGCTGGAAGAGGCCAAGAAGCGTGACCACCGCCGCATAGGCAAGGAAATGGAACTGTTCATGTTCTCCGACCTCGTGGGCAAGGGTCTGCCCATCTGGCTGCCCAAGGGCACTGCACTGCGCCTGCGCCTGGAGGACTTCCTGAAGAAGATTCAGCGCCGCTATGGCTATGAGCAGGTTATGTGCCCCCATATCGGTGGCAAAGGCCTTTATGTAACTTCTGGTCACTGGGATCACTATGGCAAGGACAGTTTCCAGCCCATCCAGACACCCGAGGAGGGCGAGGAGTACCTGCTGAAGCCCATGAACTGCCCCCATCATTGTCAGATTTTCGCTTGCAAGCCCCGTTCATACAAGGAGTTGCCCTTCCGTTGTGCAGAGTTCGGTACCGTATACCGCTACGAGCAGAGCGGCGAGCTGCACGGCCTCACACGTGTGCGTTCATTTACTCAGGACGATGCGCACATATTCTGCCGTCCCGACCAGGTGAAGCAGGAGTTCATCCGTGTGATGGAGATTATACAGATTATCTTCAAGGCTCTCGACTTTGACAACTTCGAGGCACAGATTTCATTGCGCGACCCCTCAAACACCGAGAAGTATATCGGTTCGGACGAGGTATGGAATGCCGCAGAGAGCGCCATCATCGAGGCTTGTGCCGAGAAGGGCATGAAGACCACCACCGAACTGGGCGAGGCCGCCTTCTACGGTCCCAAGCTGGACTTCATGGTGAAGGATGCTCTGGGCAGACGCTGGCAGCTGGGTACCATTCAGGTGGACTACAACCTGCCCGAGCGCTTCAACCTGGAGTACACCGGCGAGGACGGCAAGAAGCACCGCCCCGTAATGATTCACCGTGCTCCCTTCGGTTCTATGGAGCGCTTTACCGCCGTACTCATCGAGCACACCGCAGGCCGCTTCCCCCTCTGGCTCGTACCCGACCAGGTGGCTATCCTGCCCGTCAGCGAAAAGTACCAGGAGTATGCCGAGAAGCTGCGCGACTATTTCGACACTCAGGACGTACGCTGCTACATCGACGACCGCTCAGAGAAGATAGGCCGCAAGATTCGCGATAACGAGCTGAAACACACTCCCTACCTGCTTGTCGTAGGCGAAAAGGAGCAGGCAGAAGGCACCGTAAGTTTCCGCAGACAAGGCGGTGGCGAACAAGGATGTATGAAATTCGAGGATTTTGCAAAGAAAATCAACGAAGAAGTACGTAATATGACAGAAAATTACTAACTTTGCACCCCGAAACACATAGTTAATGAAGAAGGACAACAAGCTCAAAGTAACCTACCGCGTAAACGGACAGATCAGAGTTCCCGAAGTGCGCATCGTTGGCGACAACATTGAAAGCCAGGTACTATCTATTGGCCGTGCCCGCCAGATGGCAGAGGACATGGGTGTTGACCTCGTGGAAATAAGCCCCAATGCCGAACCTCCCGTGTGCCGACTCATCGAGTTCTCCAAGTTCATCTACCTGCAGAAGAAGCATGCCAAGGAAGTAAAGGCCAAGCAAGTCAAGATTGAAGTCAAGGAAATACGTTTCGGCCCCCAGACAGACGATCACGACTATGAGTTCAAACTGAAGCATGCCAAGGGTTTCCTGTCAGATGGCGACAAGGTGAAGGCATACGTGTTCTTCAAGGGTCGTTCAATCCTGTTCAAGGAGCAGGGCGAAGTTCTTCTCCTGCGTTTTGCCCAGGACTTGGAGGAATACGGCAAGGTGGAATCAATGCCCACTCTGGAAGGTAAGCGCATGACAATGTTCATCGCACCCAAGAAGGTTGTGGCAAAGCCCATGAAGACAGCCGAGGAACTTGAAAACGAGAAAGTTCCCGAGGTAGCAGTAAAGAAGCAGCCTCAGCAGAAAGCCCGCAAGGAATACACAGGTCCTAAGGTAGAAGGCGAGGACTTCGACGATTAAACGACACAAGACAGGCCTCCCCTACCCACCCTATATATAATATATAAGGTATAGAGGACCTCGATGCAGAAAAGAAATCTGTGCGCCGTGTCTTTTGGATGCGCGGCCACGATTATTAATAACAATTTAATTATTTAACAAAATGCCAAAAGTAAAGACCAATTCCGGTGCTAAGAAGCGTTTCACACTCACCGGAACCGGCAAGGTAAAGCGCAAGCACGCTTTCCACAGCCACATTCTGACCAAAAAGACCAAGAAGCAGAAGCGTAACTTGGTTCACACAGGTCTTGTAGTAACATCAGACATGAAGCAGGTTCGCGACCTGTTGTGCATGCGCTAAACATTAACCCCTAAAAAGACAAAAGAAAATGCCAAGATCAGTCAATCATGTAGCATCACGTGCTAAGAGAAAGAAGATATTGGGTCTGACCAGAGGTTACTTTGGCGCCCGCAAGAATGTTTGGACCGTTGCCAAGAACACTTGGGAGAAGGGTCTTACCTATGCTTTCCGCGACCGTCGCAACAAGAAGCGCACTTTCCGCGCTCTTTGGATCCAGCGTATCAACGCTGCAGCTCGTCTGGAGGGTCTCAGCTACAGCCAGCTGATGGGTCTGTTGCACAAGGCAGGTATCGAGATCAACCGTAAGGTTCTCGCTGACCTGGCTGTTAACAACCCCGAGGCTTTCAAGGCTATCGTAGCTAAGGTAAAGTAAAGGATTAGAAGAACAAATCCAAATCAAATGGCGCCCACCCTTGTGAAAGGGCGGGCGTTATTT
>JAGBYI010000191.1 GCA_017628845.1 Bacteroidaceae bacterium | reverse complement strand
TCATGCTACCGAGGTGACTGCTATCCCCGAGGGTGCAGAGGCCGACGAGATGCTGGGCTGGATTATGCCCCGTTTCTCTATGTTCAGCACACACCGCAGCTATTTCAGCTGGCTCTTCGGAAGCAAGAAGGAGTATGTTCTGGATGCACGTGTCAAGGGTGGCGAGCGCCACATGATCATGAGCGGCGAGTACGACAAGGTATTCCCCATGGACATCTATGCAGGCTATCTCATCAAGGCCATCATCACTGGCGACATCGACCGTCAGGAGGCTCTGGGTATCTACGAGGTTGCTCCCGAGGACTTTGCTCTTGCAGAATTCGTATGCAGCTCTAAACTGGAGCTCCAGCGCATTGTCCGCGAAGGCTTGGATATACTTAAGAAGGAGAATGCTTAATAGAAGACGCAGCACTGCCTTTGTTTAGCATCAGCATAGTTTCGTACTGGAAAACGCCACGTGAGGCAAAGCGCCTTGCAACGTGAAGCAAAGGACATCGCATCGTGAGGCGAAAGCCATCGGAACGTGAAGCATAAAACATATCAGGCAATGTTGCAATTCAACACATTATTATTTATAATATGAAAGCGATAAAAAAACTTTTTGACAGTATGCGTCCCTACGTCCAGGAGGGCGGAAAGTTCCATGCTTTCCACTCGCTGTATGACGGTCTCGAGACATTTGCTTTCGTGCCCAATACAACTGGCCGTAAAGGTGGAGTGAACATCCACGACGCTATAGATAGCAAGCGCATCATGAGTTTTGTGGTGCTCGCCTTGCTGCCCGCCTTGTTCTTTGGCATGTACAATGTGGGTTATCAGAATGCTTTGGCCGCTGGTGCAGACATGACCGACCACGTGGGCATGTTCCTCTTCGGCCTGGCTGCCGTTCTGCCCAAGATCGTAGTGAGCTACGTAGTGGGTCTGGGCATTGAGTTTGTCGTTGCCCAGTGGAAGAAAGAAGAGATTCAGGAAGGTTTCCTCGTTTCCGGTATCATCATCCCCATGATTATCCCCGTGAACACTCCCCTCTGGATTCTTGCCCTGGCCGTGGCATTCAGTGTTATCTTTGCCAAGGAGATCTTCGGTGGTACAGGTATGAACATCTTCAACCCAGCCCTGATTACCCGTGCATTCCTGTTCTTCAGCTATCCCAGCGCCATGACCGGCGACGATAGCGTGTGGGTGGCACAGGAGCAGATTTGCGGTTTAGGCCACAATGTGCCCGAGGCATTCTCTGCCGCTACTCCTCTTGGCGAGGCAGCAGTTGGCAATGCAGTGCCCTGCCAGACCATCTGCGACTCCATCATCGGTCTCATCCCCGGTTCTATCGGTGAGACCAGCGTTATAGCCATTGCCCTGGGTGCCGTGCTGCTCCTGTGGACAGGTGTTGCAAGTTGGAAGACCATGCTGAGCGTATTCGTTGGCGGCGGCCTTATGGGCTGGCTCCTCGAGGGCGTTGGCGGCAACCAGCTGGAATGGTGGCACCACTTCGTTCTGGGTGGCTTTGCCTTCGGTGCCGTGTTCATGGCCACCGACCCCGTTACCAGTGCCCGCACAGAATGTGGCAAGTACATCTATGGCTTCCTCATCGGTG
>JAGBYI010000190.1 GCA_017628845.1 Bacteroidaceae bacterium | reverse complement strand
CAGCAAATCTATGCGGCCACAAGACGTATGGTATTCTGCTTGGGTATAAAAGCCCATAAGTCTGGTGAAGATATACATTACATTTTGGTAATGGTTCTCCAAGTCCCTTATAATTTCATAAGGTGTATCCGCCATAAGGGCCTTGAGGCGCTTCATGAAATCGTCAACCTTGCATGCACGCACTTCCCTAACGAATTTTCCAACGAAAGATGGCGAGTCCAACTCCGATATGGCTGTGTACATGGGCATCAGGAAACGTATGAAACCTTCCTCTACCTCCTTGTTGGGAAAATCCAACGAGTACAACTGCAATTCCTTGTCGTACCCCTTTATGGTCAGGTAACCACTTTGATAGAGCACTGCTATGGGATTGTCAACACTGATCTGTATGCTATCCAGTTCGCTGGCACTGGCCTCGTAGCCAGACAAGGCAGAGGGATTCAGGTCAGCCTCTTTCATCAATTGTACCAGATAGGTTGGTGTACCTGTGCTGAACCAGTAACTGCCGTATTCCCTCTTTTGCAAGGTCAGAAGGACGCTAAACGGATTGTACATTCCCTGAGCATTGGGACAGAAGTGGTAGCCATCATAGCGCTTGCGCAATGTCTCATAGGCCTCCTCCTTGCTTTGCTCATTGGCAACAGCCAGTTTGCCAATCTCTTCGTCAAAGATATCATGCAGTTCCTGTTGGGATATACCGCATATTTCATTGTAGCGGTCATCCATGGAAATATCGTTCAGGTTGTTCAGGTCACTGAACACGCTCACCTTGCTGAACTTGGTTACACCCGTCAGCATGGC
Organism: Bacteroidaceae bacterium; assembly: GCA_017628845.1. GTDB lineage: Bacteria > Bacteroidota > Bacteroidia > Bacteroidales > Bacteroidaceae > Physcousia. Next base: position 40,579 of record JAGBYI010000190.1, on the reverse strand, counting down.
AAAGCGCAAGTCACCATCGGCACTCTTCAATACACCATAAAAGGCTTTCAGGACATTGCGGAACTCCGTCTGCAACCCCTCATTGCCTATGGCCTGAAGCATGGGTTTGTCGTATTCGTCAACAAGAACCACTACGTTCCTGCCTGCCTTCTGCTTGGCAGCACGAATCACACTGCGAAAACGTTGCGATAAACTTGGATTCTCCTTTTCTGTGGATTCGTATTTTTCTTCCCACTCGCGAAGGTATGTGTCCAGAATGTTAGTCAAATCCTCAGGGGCTGTGTATTTCTCTGCATTGAGATCAAGATGCAGTACTGCATGTTCTGCCCATTCCGTTTCCTGCTTTTCTATGGCAAGTCCCTTGAACAGATGCTTCTTCCCTTGAAAATAAGCCTCCAATGTAGACAACAGCATGCTCTTGCCAAAACGACGGGGACGGCTCAGGAAATAGCATGTGCCACCCTGAACCAGATTGTATATATGCTCTGTTTTGTCCACATAAACCCAATCCTCTTCACATAATTTCTCAAACCGCTGTATACCTATAGGATACTTCATAACCTTGCTTGTTTTATGTATTCAGCTACAAAGTTATATTTTTTTCTTTAAAAACAATACTACGCTGGCCAAATAATCCTCAGCATGACACATTTAATCAATGCGATGAAACGGATTATTGATAGCGTTGATTGTTTAACGTTTAACGAATATCGCACGTGCGATAAGAAAAGGCATCCGCCAATCAGCGGATGCCTGAAAAAACCTCCCTCGGTGATTAGACATCAGAAGAGCCGTGCGAAGAGGGATATTACAGATGGCACGGGGTCCTGTTGGCTAATCATTTATCGCTCATTACTGATGCTGCTCGCGCAACAGGTCGTTTACGGTCTTCACAGGGTTGAAGGTGGACAGGGGCACCTCTACCATCAAGGTGTTCCAGTTGCTCATGGCACCGTTCCAGAGACCAGGAAGTTCTAGGGCCTTCAACTCACGTCCTGACTTGCTCTTGAAGGAAATGAAACCTGTTGCAGGGTCTACAAACTTGGGCAGATCAAACTTGTTGCCCTTGTAGTCGCGAATACCGCATACGAGGTCCACGGGATTGAAGTGTGTGCCCTCGGTGAACATGCGCATGTACTCGGGGTTATTAGTGTCTATCTGACTGCTTTCCAGAATCTGCATGGACACGCTTCCGTCGGGGTTGTATGCCAGGAAGGGGCCACCGCCGGGCTCGCCAACGTTCTTCACCACACCGCAGACACGGATAGGGCGATTCAGTTTCTCGCGCAGATAGCATACCAGTTCGGCATCCTCCATTTCCTTGATGTCGGCGCGGTCGGTGCACAAGGTGTGACGCAGGAAGCGGATCATGTTCTCTATGTCGTCGTGATTATAATCACCACTATCCAAGAGTCTCAGATATGCGAATGTCTGAATCTGGGCATCAATAAGAATACCTGCCAGAACCTGCTTCCACTGGGTGGTGTCTTCCTTGAGACGGTCGGGCACAACGTTGTCTATGTTCTTGACAAAGACGATGTCGCTCTCCAGGTCGTTGAGGTTCTGTATGAGAGCGCCATGGCCACCGGGACGGAACAGCAATGTACCATCATCGTTGCGGAAAGGAGTATTGTCCATATTGGCGGCAACAGTGTCGGTACTGGGCTTCTGCTCGCTGAAACTTACGTGGAAATGCACACCATACTGCTTTTCATAGTCAGCAACCTTTTCCTGTACCAATGCCTCAAACAGTTCGCGATGTTCTGTGCTTACGGTAAAGTGCACGTCTGCCTCGCCCTGACTGCTTGCATAGAGGGCAGCCTCCACAAGATGCTCCTCCAGTGGGGTGCGTGCACAATCGTCGTAGGAGTGGAACTGAAGCATGCCTTTGGGCAACTGACCGTAGTTCAATCCATCGGCATCCAGCATGGCAGCTGCAACTGCCTTGTAGTTACCCTCTTCCATCAGAGCCTTTATGCCCTTGCCCTCCAGCACGTTGCAGGCATCATCCAATGCCTGGTAGAAGGCAAACTTCTCTATATCCTGAAAGAACTTCTTCTCAAAGTCGGTGGTAGGTTCGTCGTAGTCAGCGTCCACAAACTCGAATACTGCCTTGAACATACGGCTGGCAGCACCGGATGCAGGCACGAACTTGGTAATGTGATGTCCCTCCTGCTTGTAGCGGTTCCAGGTGTTTACGTATGTCTCCTGTTCCTCGGCTGTGGGGGCGATAATGCCATTGCTTGTACTTGCCGCTGCCTGAAGACGAAGGAAGGGGAAGCCCTTTTCAAAACTCTTCAACTGTGCCTGAAGCTGTTCTTCACTGATGCCCTTCTGGGCGATTTGCTGTAATTCCTGTTCTGTCAACATAGTATTGCGTTTAATGGTTTTCCTCGCAAATATACACATTATTTATAATATACGGATGTCTTTTCCCTTTTTTTTTATACTTTTGTATCCTGAAATTAAGTAGCCTATGTTGCAATTATGTGAAGTCTTTGGCTTGGACCCTATCCAAATAGCCCAGCAGACATCGGAAATCCTGAAGGAAGAAACCGGAGAAACGGAGGACATCTACAAACTGCTTTCTGATGAAGGCAGCAGTTTCGTCACCGCTGTACGGAAAGTAGAGATGCTGAAGGAGAAGTCGGCAAGCGTGGAGAACGAAAACCTGCGCGCCTTCATCATGTCTGAAGTAGCCGACATGAAGGTGGTGATGATGTTCATTGCCTTCCATGTGGCACTGATGCGCAACATAAAGGATGTGGAGAATGGCGAACTGAAACAAAAGGAGAGCCGCGAGGCTGGTGTCCTTTGGGCACAGATAGCACATCAGCTGGGCCTGTACAAACTGAAGTCAGAACTGGAAGACCTCTCGCTGAAGTATCTGGAGCATGACGCCTACTACCACATAAAGGAGAAACTAAACGAGACAAAGGCATCCAGAGACAGATACGTGGCCCGATTCATATCCCCTATAGAACAGAAACTCACCGAGGCAGGATTGAAGTTCCACATGAAGGGCAGAACCAAGAGCATACACAGCATCTGGCAGAAGATGAAGAAACAGCACGTGGGTGTGGACGGTGTGTATGACCTGTTCGCCATACGCATCATCCTGGACTCTGCCCGCCACAAGGAGAAGCAGGACTGCTGGCAGGTGTTCTCCGTCATCACGGACATGTACCAGTCCAATCCCAAGCGCATGCGCGACTGGCTTTCCGTGCCCAAGGACAACGGATACGAATCCCTGCACATCACCGTTTTGGGTCCAGAAGAGAAGTGGGTGGAGGTACAGATACGTACCGAGCGCATGGACGACATCGCCGAGCATGGTCTGGCTGCCCACTGGAGATACAAGGGTGTGAAGGAGGCAAAAGAGGACGGAATCTTCGTGTTCACCCCCAAGGGCGACCTGTTCAAGTTGCAGGCCGGTTCCACGGTGCTGGACTTTGCATATCACATACACTCAGGCCTGGGTAACCGCTGCACCGGTGCACGCATAGCCGGCAAGCAGGTGCCCATCAAGCAGGTTCTGCACAGTGGCGACCAGGTGGAGATAATGACCAGCAACAACCAGACTCCCAAGCAGGACTGGCTAAACATAGCCACTTCCACCAGAACCAAGGCCAGGATACGCCAAAGCTTGAAGGAAATGCAGTTCCGTCAGGCTCTTATGGCAAAGGAGGTTCTGGAGCGCAAGATGAAGAACCGCAAGCTGGACTTTGACGAACCTACACTGATGCATACCATCACCGGCTTTGGTTTCAAGATGGTAACGGACTTCTATGCCGCCCTGGCAGCAGAGGAACTGGACATCAACGATGTGCTCGAAGACTATGCCGGCCGTCTGAACCCCTCGGAAAACAAGACCGTTACAGAGCATACCAGCGCCAAGGAGTTCGTCCTGGCAGAACCGTCCGAAACCGCCACTGACAAGAGCAAGGAGGACGTTCTCATCATAGACCGCAGCCTGAAAGGCATTGACTTCCAGATGGCAAAATGTTGCCAACCTGTGTATGGCGATGAGGTGTTCGGTTTCGTAACCAGCGGAGGCGGCATCAAGATACACCGTACGGACTGCCCCAACGCCAAGCAGCTCAGGGACCGCTTCAGTTACCGCATAGTCAAGGCGGAGTGGGCTGGCAAGGGCGGACAACAGTACCCCATCACACTGAGGGTCGTGGGCAATGACGACATTGGCATCGTGAACAACATTACAAGCATCATCAGCAAGGAGGAAAAGATACAACTAAGGAGCATCAGCATAGACTCCAACGACGGCATCTTTTTCGGCACACTCACCGTAATGGTGGACGACACAAGCCGACTTCAGCAATTGATAAAGAAACTGAAGACCGTAAAGGGAGTGAAAGACGTTTCAAGACAATAAACAACACATAATAAGAGAATGAAAAAACTTTTGAACATTGCCATGTTGCTGGCCATAGGCACAACAACATTTGCGCAGAAAGACACCATCCGAGTGGAAATGGTGAAGGCGGCAGGTCCCTTCATCCAGCAAAACGTGCTTACCACAACCGAGAAGGATGCCAATGACAAGGCATACGACCAGCACGAACTCCATTGGGAGATCCCCATGGACATGAACATGTGGAAAAAGGCGGCATCTGACGGTGTGAAGGAACTCCATGCCACCGACTCTACCGGATTTGTAATACAGGAGAAAGGAATATACCAACTGGGCTTCACCATCGACAACAACCAGTACCAGAAGGTCAGTTTCATCATCAAGACAAAGGGCAAGAACGCCCTCTTTGTGGACGGAAAGCAGCAAAGCGGCGAGGTTGCCCTCATAGCAGGCCGACATGACTGCGTCCTGAAACTCCAGCAGAAGGAAGAAAAGGCCGACACCGTGGAAATCAAGGTGGTGACCGGCACCGACACCCTCTGGACAGCACACTTTGCCGGCATCAGGGTGAACGAGGCAGACAAGCGCACATACACACTGAACGACCACATGACCGGCCAGCGCCTCTCTACGGCAAGCATTTCCGCCGACGGACGCTTTGTTCTGGAAAACACCTACATCACACGTGCCGACGGCAAGAACGAATGGACAAAGTACATCGTTGACCTGCAGACCGGCAACCGCTACCAGCCATACAACTTCGTACAGTGGGCAGCCAAGGGCGGCAAGTACATCAGCCGCACCGTGGACCAGAACCACAAGTGCACCTATGAGTACAGGGACGTGATTAGCGGACAGAGCGAGCACCTCTATACACACCCCAGCCAGGAAAGCCTCTCCTTCGTTGCCATGGACACAAAAATCATTGTACGCCAGAGCACAGAGGGCAAAAAGGAACTGCACAATCAGGTACGCCAGATCCTGGAACCAAACGACAGGCTTCCCGGATGGAGAAACCGTTCATTCTTCTCTGTCATTGACGTAAAGACCGGTGTACGCCGCCAGATTACAACAGGTCTGCGCAGTACCGGAGGCACAATGAGCAACGATGGCAAACTGCTGTACATCAGCGTGTCCGACGATGTTGCCAACGAACGCCCCTACTACTTTACCATGGGCATGCTGATGAATCTGGAAACCGGCAAGGTGGATACACTCTTCCACAGAGACGGTTTTGTGCGTGGTGCACAGTTCTCGCCCGACAGCAGGAAACTGCTCTTCACTGGAACTCCGGAGGCTTTCGGTGGTATAGGCAATGTCTGTCCCGAGGGCATGATTCCTAACAACTACGAATACGAACTGTTCCTGATGGACTTGGACACCAAGAAGATAGAGCCTATCACCAAGAAACTGGACCCCAGCATCAGCAGTGTGCATTGGTCGCTTGCCGACAACCATCTGTATGCCGTATGCGAGAATAAGGACCTCGTAAGCGTATTCCGCATGGACATGGCAGAAAAGAAGGGCCATAGAAACGGCAAGTGGGAAATGCTCCAACTGAACGAGCCCAACATTAAGGGAGGCATCAGTCTGGCCAAGGAAAAGCCTGTGATGGTTTACACAGGCCTGAGCGGAGAGACCACCGACCACAGCTGGGTCCTGGACCTGAAGAAGAACAAACACACCTCACTGACCGATCTCAACCCCACCCGACTAGATGGCATTGCCTTAGGAAAATGCCTGGATTGGACATACCGCACAGAACGCGGCGACAGCATTACTGGGTGCTACTATCTGCCACCATACTTCGACGAGACCAAGCAGTACCCCATGCTTGTCTACTACTACGGTGGTGTAACTCCAGTGGGACGTGTCTTGGAAAGTCCCTACAACTATCAGGCATGGGCTGCCATGGGTTACGTGGTATATGTTCTGCAACCCAGCGGATGCATCGGCTTCGGTCAGGAATTTGCAGCCCGCCACTCCAATGCATGGGGCGACTATACTGCAGACGACATCATAAACGGCACCAAGCAGTTCATAAAGGAGCACTCCTTCGTAAACCCCAAGAAGATAGGCTGCATGGGTGCGTCATACGGAGGTTTCATGACACAGTACCTGCAGACCCGCACCGACATCTTTGCCGCAGCCATGTCGCATGCCGGCATCTCGAGCATAGCCAGCTACTGGGGCGAGGGTAACTGGGGCTACACCTATAGTGCAGCAGCCTCGCCCAACTCCTACCCCTGGAACAACACCAAGCTCTACACCGAGCATGCACCTCTGTTCAACGCTCACAAGGTGAACACTCCCATCCTGTTCATGCACGGCACCGTGGACAACAACGTGCCCATGGGCGAGTCCATACAGATGTTCAACGCCCTGAAGATCCTGGGCAAGGAGACCGCCTTCATCATGGTGGACGGAGAGAACCATTATATAGCAGACCACCACAAGCGCATACGTTGGCACGACAGCATCATGGCATGGTTCCAGAAATGGTTGCAGGACGACCCAACGTGGTGGAATGACATGTATCCCGAAAAGAACTTATGATATACCCAAACAACTACGAACATAAAATCGGTTTCAACGATATAAAGGTCCTGCTCTCCGGTTTCTGCCAGAGCGAACTTGGCAGAGAGCGAGTGGGCGAGCTGCAAATGCTGACAGAGGTTAGCAGCATACGCCAGAAACTGCAGGAAAGCCAGGAACTTGAGAACATACTGGAAGAGACCGTAGAACTGCCGGAAATGGCATTCTACGATCTACGTCCTTCCATACAGCGCATACGTCTGGAGGGCGCACACATAGAGGAAGATGACCTGGGCAGACTGAAGAAGTCGCTGGACACACTGCATTCATGGCTCAAGATCATCAGAGCCACAGCCGATGATTCCGAGACATACACCTACCCTGCCCTGAACCAATTGTCCATGGGAGTGTTCACCTTCATTGCCGTGGCAGGTGCCATAGACAAGACACTGGACAAATACGGCAAGATTCGGGACGAGGCAAGCCCGGAACTTGCACGCATCAGACACGAACTGAGAGCATCCGAAGGCAGTGTGAACCGTACCCTGCACGGCATACTTAGGACTGTGAAGGACGAGGGACTGGTGGCACAGGATGTTACCCCAACATTCCGTGAAGGACGATTAGTAATACCCGTAAGTCCCACGCTGAAAAAGCGCCTGCGCGGTATCGTGCATGACGAGAGCGCCACGGGCAAGACCGTATTTATAGAACCACAGGAAGTGGTTGAGGCCAACAACCGCATACGCGAACTGGAAGCTGAGGAGAAACGCGAGATAATACAGATCCTCAAGCACATCACCATGCTCATACGACCGAACACCAAGGAACTGCTCAGGGCATTCTCCTTCCTGGCCGACCTGGAGTTCGTGAGGGCGCGCGTCTCTTTTGCAAAGCACATCGGAGGCATCTATCCAAGCGTTGCACCCTACCCCATCATAGACTGGACACTGGCAGAGCATCCCTTGCTGAAACTTTCACTGGAGAAGCAGGGCAAGAAGGTTGTGCCCTTAGAAATCAAACTGGACCGGAAGCAGCACATACTCATCATATCCGGACCAAATGCCGGCGGCAAGAGCGTGTGCCTTAAAACTGTAGGCCTGATACAATACATGCTACAGTGCGGCCTGCCTGTTCCCGTAGGCGAGAGCAGCAAGATGGGTATCTTCCATAAACTGGCCATAGACATAGGAGACGAACAGAGCATAGAGGACGACCTGTCCACCTACTCCAGCCACTTGCTCAACATGAAGAACATGATGAAAATGGCAGACTCCTCCACCCTGCTGCTGATAGACGAATTCGGCGGGGGTACGGAACCCACCATCGGCGGTGCCATGGCAGAGGCAATACTGATGCGCTACACGCAGAAGTCTGCTTTTGCCGTCATAACAACCCACTACCAGAACCTAAAGCATTTTGCCGATGCACACGACGGTGTGGTAAACGGGGCCATGCTCTACGACAGACACCAGATGCAGGCTCTATTCCAGTTGCAGATAGGCAATCCAGGCAGTTCCTTTGCCATAGAGATAGCGCGTAAGATAGGTATCCCCGAGGAAGTTATCACAGATGCCACCAACCTTGTGGGCAAGGACTACGTGAATGCCGACAAGTACCTTTTGGACATCGTTCGCGACAAGCGCTATTGGGAGGGTAAGCGCCAAACCATACATTCGCAGGAGAAGCAGATGGAACAGACCATCCAAAGGTATGAACGCGAAATAGAGGAACTGAAGCACAAGCGCAAGGAAATAATCCAAGGGGCACGACAGCAGGCCGAAGAGATAATCCAGAACTCTAATGCCGTGGTGGAGAACACCATACGAGAAATTCGCGAGGCTCAGGCAGAGAAGGAACGCACACGCGAGATACGCAACGAACTGAACGAGTTCCGCGAACAACTGGACCAGGCAACACGCAGCGAGCACGACGATTTGATAGAGCGCAAGATGCGCCAAATTCAGGAACGCAAGAAACGACAGGAGGACCGCCGACGCGAAAAAGCCGAGAAGGCAGCACAGGAGGCACAACGACCTGCCCTGGGAACACTGCTCAGCGCCCTCGGTGCCAAGCCACAGAACGACAGCGGATTTACCGTAGGAATGCCTGTAAAGATTGCAGGCACCACAGCAATAGGCACGGTGGAGAAGGTAGACGGAAAGAAGATAACAGTACAGTTCGGTATGGTACGAAGCATTATGGATGCCAAGAAACTGGTTCCTGCCAAACCAGAGAAAAGGCAGGAGCAGCAGTCGTTCCAGGTGGCCACATATGTGAGTAGGGATACTCAGGACAAGATCCGAGAGACTCACCTGAACTTCCATCCTGAAATAGACATCCGTGGCATGCGCGGTGACGAAGCTCTGGATACCATAACACACTACATGGACGATGCCATTCTGGTGGGAGCATCACGCATACGCATCCTGCACGGTACGGGCAACGGCATACTGCGCCAACTCATACGCCAATACCTGCGTACAGTGCCACAGGTCAAGTCGGCACGAGATGAAGATGTACGCTTCGGTGGAGCAGGGATCACGGTAGTGGAAATAGAATAAAAAGCGGACGCAGCGTCCGAAAAAAGCGCAACAATCTATACAATGGGGACGGAGCTACGTCCCCATTGTGTTATTAGACTGTTACGAGCTAATGACCGATTGGGGTTAAGCAAGAACTCAGACGGAGGGAGTCCGGATGAGGGTAAAAGAAAATCCCCAGTCGTAAGACCAGGGATAATTCTTTATTGGTAAAAGTACAAGGAGCAAGGGATTAGTTCTTGAAGAAATCCTTTACGGCCTCGTTGGGGACCATACGCTCATCGAAAGAATAGGTACCAGATGCATTCTTTACCATCTTGATAACCTTGGTGTAGGAACGGCCATCTGTCTTACCTGTCTGCAGAGTAGCCACTGTTTTCTTTGCCATAACTTAATCTGAGTGATTGGGTGTTAATTACTTGATCTCCTTGTGTACAGTCATTCTCTTGAGAATGGGGTTGTACTTCTTGAGCTCCATACGCTCGGGAGTGTTCTTGCGGTTCTTGGTAGTCACGTAGCGTGATGTACCGGGCAAACCACTCTCCTTCATCTCGGTGCACTCCAGGATTACCTGGACGCGATTGCCTTTAGCTTTCTTTGCCATGTTTTAGTTCCTCCTGAAATTAACCGATTACACGAATGTTCTTCCAATCACAATAACCCTGAGCCACAGCATTCTTCAATGCAGCGTCCAGACCTACCTTGTTGATGTAGCGCAAACCGCTTGCACTGATGCGCAGGCTGATCCAGCAATCCTCCTCAACATAGTAGAACTTCTTGTGGAACAGGTTCACATCGAAAGTGCGCTTTGTGCGACGCTTTGAGTGAGACACATTGTTACCAACCATGGCTCTCTTACCGGTAATTTGACAAATCTTAGACATTTCTAATCTTCCTTTCTTTTGTTACTTTTCCAATAACATCTTCCAAACAGGGCACAAAGGTAGTGCCTTTTTACGAATAATGCAAATATTTGCACGGAAAAACTCCGTGTATCAGGCATTTTTCAATGCTATGTCAGATTTCTACACGGGAATACGCAGGTTTCTCCATCGGACAGAAATCGCGGTCGGCATACTTGAAACACCCTGCCATGGCTATCATGGCGGCATTGTCGGTGGTGTAGCCGAACTTGGGTATATAGACAGTCCATCCAAAACGACGGGCATGGTCATGGAATGCCTGGCGCAACCCCGTATTGGCACTGACGCCTCCGGCCACGGCAACATGGCTGATATGCAGGTCCTTGGCTGCCTTGCGGAGTTTCTTCATAAGTATATCAACAATGGTATGTTCAAGGGATGCCGCCAAGTCGGCTTTATTCTTCTCTACAAAGTCTGGGGCCTCTGCCACCCACTCCCTGAGGTTGTAGAGGAAGGAGGTCTTTAATCCTGAGAATGAGTAGTCGTAATCGGCTATCTGGGGACGTGCGAACAGGAATGCCAGGGGATTGCCCTGACGTGCCAGACGGTCGATGATGGGGCCGCCAGGATAGCCCATACCCATCACCTTGGAGCACTTGTCTATGGCCTCGCCGGCAGCATCGTCTATGGTCTTGCCGATAATCTCCATGTCGTTGTAGGCACGGACCAGTATTATCTGGCTGTTTCCTCCGCTGACAAGCAGGCAGAGGAAGGGGAATGGTGGCGGAGTATGCTCCTCGCCCTCCTCACGGACGAAGTGTGCCAGAACATGGCCCTGCAGATGGTTAACCTCTATCATGGGAATATCCAGACTGGCAGCCAGTCCCTTGGCGAAACTGACTCCCACAAGTAACGAGCCCATCAGCCCTGGACCACGCGTGAAAGCAATAGCAGAGAGTTCTTCGCGCTCTATCCCAGCCTTCTTAAGAGCCTGGTCTACAACAGGAACGATATTCTGCTGATGAGCACGACTGGCCAGTTCGGGAACTACGCCTCCGTAGGCCTCGTGTACAGCCTGCGACGCTGTGACATTGGATAAAAGCACTCCGTCCCGGATGACTGCTGCGCTGGTATCATCGCAGGAGGATTCTATTCCAAGAATTATCATACTATATATAAATTGTAAATCAATGTGTAAGTATCTCCACACCATTCTCCGTCATCAGATAGGTGTGTTCCCATTGTGCGCTGGGCAGTTCGTCATCGGAGATAACCTCCCATCCATAGGGGTCTTCGTCGTCGATGAAGACCCGCCATGTGCCCGTATTTATCATCGGTTCGATAGTAAACGTCATGCCTGGGACAAGTAACATGCCCGTGCCTTTGTGTCCGTAGTGCTCCACCTCGGGTTCTTCGTGGAAAGCACATCCCACGCCATGGCCGCACAGGTCGCGGACAACACTGAAACCGTTGGCATGAGCATGTTTCTGGATGGCATTGCCAAGATCGCCGACAAAGACATAGGGTTCAGAACATACCCTCTCCCCTACCTTCAGACATTCCCATGCCACATCCACCAGACGCTGCTTCTGTTCAGTGGTCCTGCCGATAACAAACATACGGCTGGCATCGGCATAGTATCCGTCCAGTATGGTGGTGCAGTCCACGTTGATGATATCGCCTTCCTCAAGAACGACATCCTCCGAGGGAATGCCGTGGCACACCACCTCGTTGATGCTGGTGCAACACGACTTGGGGAAACCTTCGTAGTCCAATGGTGCAGGTATACCTCCGTGCTTGATGGTGAAGTCATGCACTATACGGTTTATCTCCTCTGTAGTCATACCCTCGCGGATACGTTCAGCCACCTCGTCAAGCACGGCGGTGTTCAGCGCTCCGGCACGACGGATGCCAGTTATCTGCTGAGGTGTCTTTATCATGTTGCGTGTGGGACACAGTTTCCCACGATTCTGGAACTCCAGGATACGCAAGTCCATCTGAGTGGGAGCGACACCCGGAAGTAGTTTCCAGTTCTCTACTATCTTGTTTTTCCTTGCCACGTGATTCTGTTTTGTTGTGCTTACTGTGTGCAAAGGTACGAATAAGCGGGCGGATTAACAAAAGATGTCCACCTTATTTTGCTAAGAAAGGACGGAATAATTTGTGTTTTAGGTCGGTTCTTCGTACCTTTGCAAGCGACATAAAGTTACCCCTACCCTAACACAGCAGGATGTACACACTAAGCAATATAGACGACTTCAACCGCTTCTTCTCGGCACAAACCCTCCACCCGCATGTGGCGGTGGCGGAACTGGCCCGCGCAGACCTGTCGCTGTTTGACAACAAGGTCTACGACATGTATGCACTGATACTGGTGGAGGAAATCTTTGGAGAACTGACCAGAGACGGCAAGGTGATGCCATATACAAAAGGCTCGCTCGTTACAATAAGACCAGGACAAAGTATAGAGATGAGAATGGACTACAAGACTAAACCTAAGGGATGGATGCTTGTGTTCAAACAGGAAGTGCTGGAAAGAACCGGGTTGGGAAGGGATTTCTACATGTTCTCCTACTTCAACTCGGACCAGTTGGAGGCCATAGGTCTTACGGACATGGAGTACAGCGTAATAAAGAACTGCTTTGCAAACCTGTATGCAGAACTTCACACACCCCAGGACCATTTGTCAGGGCAGATGATACGTCTGGGAATAGGCACGCTGCTGAGTTACGTAAAGAGATACTTTGAAAAACAACATCTTGCCAGCACACAAAAGGGAGATACCATGGTGTGCCGACTGGACTCACTGCTGGACAAATACCTGCACAGCGGATTACCGGCACAACATGGACAGCCTACAGTGACATGGTGTGCCACACAATTTGGTCTGAGCCCAAACTATTTCGGAGATCTGATAAAAAAGGAGGCTCGCATCACTGCACAGGAATATATCCGCAATAAAGTGATTGAGCATGCACAGGTGCTGCTGAGGCAGACCAACATGACGATAAACGAAATTGCCGAAGAACTCGGGTTTGCATATCCCAACCACTTTACGCGAATGTTTCATAAAGCGACAGGATATGCTCCACTGAAATACAGAAAGGGCAATTGACAAGGAACGGGCGACCAAGGCTAGCCCCCTTGCTAAAACAAAGTATATGCCAGGGTAAAGGCCATAGTGGTGAGTATGAGATGCATATCGTCCCTGGAAAAACCAGATGCGGTATAGGCATTACTATAATACTGGGGAGAGGTGCCCTGAATCCTGACAACAACAAATCGTACCAACAGATACACCAAGGCGCCTACGGCTGCTCCAAGCAGAGAACCGCATAGCACGTCCAAGGGGAAATGCACGCCCAAATAGATGCGGCTGAATCCCACAACCGTTGCCCATACAAACATGGAGACAGTAATTATTCCATGCCTGAACACCAAAGACAAGAACATGGCAACAGCAAAGGTGTTGGCCGCATGGGAACTGACAAAGCCATACAATCCCATTCTGCCGGCAATGTGCCTGACCTGAAACATCAGTTCGGGGTCGTGGGTGGGACGGAAACGGGCAACCCATGGTTTAATGAAGGTTGAACTTATCTGATCTGCGAACAGGATACACAGACCTATACCAACTAATACGCAAACAGCCTCTTTCCATGGGCGGTCGCGCAGAACCACAAATACAACGACAAGCAACAACAGACTCCACGTCCAAGTGGAGCTGAACTTTAGCATCACACCGTCCAAGAACACATTGTTGCACTGGTTGATAAGGAGCAACAGTTTTGAATCAAAAGCTGGGAATTCCATATCTGTAATTATATTGCCTCGTAAGTACTCTTTTCTATCCATCCCACCTTTCCATCGGCAATCTGGACCTCTGCCCAATCACGCATACTGTTGTCCTTGATCTCGACATGTGTGCCCTCGTGAATGACAAACAAGTCTGTTCCTGACTTTGTGGGCGTACTTCTGACTGTGACTGCAGATTCCATGACGATTCCTGCAGTGTGGGTGTTGTTGTAGTTACGCAGTCCATAGGCAAACACATTGAACAGAACACAGGAGAGGAGACAGAGGATTGCTCCGAAGAAACCTATCTTGCGCAAGGGTATTGCCGAACTGTAAAGATATAGTGCAACAAGCAGGAGAGCAATGATAAAGGCGCCAGTTGCACAATAGGCCCATTCCGTTACCGACTGACTGTGCATGATACTCTTCCATGCCGACACAAAAAACATCTCGTGACGAGGTATGATACGGTCTATGGTCTTGCTACGAGCCATAGTTAGATTGAAACGTATGTCATCGTCAGAGGGATCCAATTGTGCCGCACGTTCGAACCACAGTACGGCCTTGGCGATATTGTCCTGACGATAATAGGTACAACCGAGATTGTAATAAATGGAGGCACTCTCGCCCTGCTCGGCAAGCTGAAGGTAAATACGTTCGGCAACCTCAAAATCGCCTACGGCATAGGCAGAGTCGGCCTGGGCCTTCATTACATCCAAAGAATCCTTGGGTACGGCTACGGCATAAGAAGTCGTGACCGCGAAAACAAGGAGCAACAGTAACTTATATATCTGATTCATGTGGATTTCTCTTATATGGTTTTTCGTTAAAGACTCTTGTTCAGATTGTTGATGGCCTGAGTGGCAGATTCGTAGATCTTATCCATGGTGGCAATGGGATCACCAGGAGCGAAACGGGCGAACTCGCAAGATTCAAGGACTTCCATATATTGATGTATAAGGGCATCGTCCACACCACGCGATGCAAGGGCATCGCGGACATTTTCCTTAGCAAGGTGTGTCATGGGGATGTTCAATTTGTCTCCAACATAACCCAACAATGCTCTTAAAGTCTCTTCGTAGAAAGGACCTGCTTCATGGTTCTTGAGCAATTTGCGGGCAAGCTTAAGGCGTTTTGCCGCTTCCTTGCCGGCACGCTTGCCGCGCTTACGGGCAATATCCGCATTGGCCTTTGCCTGACGATAGAAAATGGCCAGCAGTATCAGGAACAATGACGTGCTGCCTATGTAGACGAGTATATAAGACAATGTGCCAAAGAATGAGTCTACGCTCTCACGCACATCCGCCTTGCCTGTGCTGATGTAATGGATGTCGGACGACAAGACACGGAGGTCCTCTTTCTCGCGAACAGGTACTCCTGCAACGGGTCTGCCTTTTGCAACAGCAAGATGGAACGAGTCTGTGTGCAGAGTTACATACTTTTCTGACTCGGGGTTGAAGTAAACAAACTTGACAGGAGGAATGGAATACTTACCACCATGACGAGGAACAATGACGTAATCGAAAACAATATTGCCCTTGGCTCCAGAGGTTGTGTTGGTGGTCTTGTCCGTTTCCTTGGGGGTATATACCTCAAAGTCCTTGGGCATCTCTGCCACTGGGGCCTTCATCAACTTCATATTGCCCTGACCGGAAACAACGACCCTCAAAGAAGCGGCATCGTTGGCATCCAGTTGCTCCGGTGTCAATGTTCCCGTCATAGTAAACTTGCCCACAGCACCAGAAAAATTCTCCGGCACAGGTGAGGGCAAAGGTTTAACGTCGATATGCACCTCGGGGGTCTTTATCGTCTTGCTCACCATCTGTGTAAGCGAACCTCCTCCGAAGAAGATATCGAATGGGTCGGCATTGTGGTTGGTAACCTCTATCTCTGCATCGAAAGAGATGCTTGGGATAGTCATCTTGCCACTCTTCTGAGGGAAGAGCACATACTGGCGCCAGATTGCTGTACCATAATTGCGACCGTTGTAGTGCTCGTAGCGAAGGGACAACTGGGCCTTGCTGTTGAGTTCCTGACAATGGAAACCGTCCAGTTCGGGCATTTCGCCGGCAAGCTGGCGAATATTGACCAGCGTGTACAGTTTGTAAGTAAGAACAACCGCCTCCTGTTCGTAGACATGGGTTTTAGCTGCCGTTGCCGTGATAAACAAGTCTGCGTTACTGATTGCTCCATCCGGTTGACGGTGCTGCTGACGTGAGGAACCGTTGCCCTGTGAACTGTTGCCAGACTTACTGCCTGTAGAAGACGGCAATACAGTTATAGTAGCAGTACCGCTCTTGATGGTTTTCCCATTTACTTTCACACTGGCTGCAGGAAGTTCATACTCGCCTTCCTTCTCTGCCAACAGGACATAGGTATAAGTGATGGTACTGGAATGTGTGGTCTTTCCATTTATCATCTGGAAAGAACTCTGACTACTGGTAGAGGGGCCATATAGCAATTCAAAACCAGGAAACTTGCCAACCTGAATATCCTCTACGTCCTGAGTATCTACAACATAACTTACATTGACACGACGACCTACCTCGCACACATCAGGAGCCTGCAGGCGGACCGTCTGAGCAAAAGACGAGATGACCGTTTCCATCAATACAGACAATATCAAAAGTGTTCTGTTCACGACTGTTCTCTGTTTTTCTATCTAATTATATATATAAGGTATCACACAAACTGCGCTTTGTCATGCAGAGGACTACCACTGCTTCTGCAAACGACGGCGTGGTACATCCTGCTGCTGACGCTGTATCTTCTCCTGTGTTTCCTTTTCATTCCTCATAGCAGCCTGAAGGAGACGTTCGGCATTCTCCTTGGACATATCCGGTTTTGCCTGTTCTTCTTGTTGCTGCGATTGTTGCTGTTGCTGCTTTTCTTTTTCCTGTTCCTTCTCCTGCTTCTGCTGTTGTTCTTTTTTCTCCTTGTCCTGTTGATCCTGCTGCTGATCCTTATTGTCCTGGTTCTCGTTCTGCTGGTTCTTCAGATGCCATTTGGCCAGAACATAATTATAACGGGTTTCGTCGTTAGAAGGATTGTTTCTAAGCGACTCCTTGTAGCACTCCACTGCTTCGGCATATTTCTTTGATGACTGCAAGAGGACCCCCATATTGTGATAAATGTCGGAAAGACGGTTCTTGTCTGTCTCGTACTTGGCAGCTGCCAAATACTCTGTCATGGCCTCCTGAGGTTTACTCTGCCTTATAAGGGCATTACCCAAGTTATAACGGCTGATGCTGAAAGTGGAATCCATATCCAAAGCTTTCTTGTACTGCACTATGGCCTTCTCAGAATAATCGCTACCTCCAAGTGTATCCAGCATAAGTCTGTTGCCACGACGTACATAATCGCGCATATTCTGTGCATAAACAGGAGCGATGGATGCACCAATAACAAACAGGAATATCAGTATTCTTTTCATAATGTCATTTCTATGGTATCACTTTTTCTTAGTGAAGAATGAGAATCTCTGAAGAATGTGGTTCTTGCGTTCCAAAACCAAAACATCCAGAAGAAGGAACAGCAACGACAAGAGAAGGAAACTCTGGAACTGTTCGTCATATTCCGAGAATATGGAAGATTCCATTTCAACCCTGCCAAGGTTCTCAACATACTTGTCCAGTTTCTTCTGTGCTGAACTGCTGTTGTCCACGTAGATGTAATTGCCGTTGCCTGCACCGGCGATTTCACGACACATGTCCTCGTTCAAGCGACTGACCACGGTATTTCCCTCGTTGTCTATAATATACTGACCAGTGCCGGGTATTGGTATCGGAGCACCAGCTGGACTGCCGACACCAAGCATATACACATGTATGCCTTTCTGTGCCGCAGCTTTTGCGGCCTCCACGGCACCACCCTCATTATCCTCGCCGTCGGTAATCACGAATATAGCACGTGAAACTCCATCCTGCGATGTAAAACTATTTGAAGCCAAAGATATTGCCGCAGCGATATCCGTTCCTTGCATCTCTATCATAGAGGGGGATATGGTCTCGAGGAACATCTTGGCAGACACATAATCACTGGTGATGGGCAACTGAACATAGGCCTGACCAGCATAGACAACCAAGCCTATCTTGTCGTCCGTCATATTATCAACAAGATTGGAAACCATCATCTTGGCCTTCTCCAAACGATTGGGGCGTACATCTTCGGCAAGCATACTGTTGCTGACATCCATGGCAATAATCGCCTCTATTCCGCTACGCTTACGGGTGTCCACCCTGGTTCCATACTGCGGACGTGCCAGAGCTATGACGAGAAAAAACAGAGACAACTGCAAAAGCCAAAACTTGACCTCCGTCCTCAAACTGGAAACATCTTTCATGAGCAACTTCAGAAGGAGCGGATCGCCATAACGCCTCAAATTGCGTCTTTTGCGATATGCCCACATATAATGCGCTACGGCAAAAACCGGCAGAAGCAGCAACAAATACAGATATTCCGGATTTTCAAATCTAAACATAAAACTTTCTTTTTTAAGGAATCCTCTTCAAGATCGTTGCCTTCAAAAGAAGAGCCACAGCAAAGGCAAGTAACGAAACCATAGCAAAGGTCTGGTATGCCTCGTAACGTTTGGAGAACTTCCTGACATTCATCTTCGTACGTTCCAGTTTGTCAATCTCCTCATACACCTGGAACAGTTTGTCCGTATTCGTGGCCCTGTAGGTCTTTGCATCAGTCTTCTCGGCAATCATGGAGAGAGTCTTGGTGTCTATTTCAACCGGAACATTGACGTATTCCTTACGACCTCCTACCATCATCGGGTAAGGGGCTGTTCCATTTGTACCTACAGCTACTGTATATACACGGATGCCAAAACTCTTGGCAATATCCGCCGCCATACCGGGAGATATGTCTCCACGGTTGTTAGTACCGTCCGTAAGAAGGATGACCACCTTGCTCTTAGCTTTTGAATCCTTCAACCTTGATACAGCATTGGCTATACCCATACCTATAGCAGTACCATCCTCCAGCATACCTCGCATGGCCATATTGCAATCCATTCCGCTAAGCAGGTTCAGCAGAGCCGCATGGTCCATGGTCATCGGACACTGTGTGTAAGCTTCTCCTGCAAAGACTGTCAGACCGATGTTGTCGTTCTGGCGCCCATTGATGAACTCCATCGCTACGTCGCGTGCTGCCTGGACACGATTGGGTTTCAGGTCCTCGGCCAACATACTCGTAGATACGTCCATACATAACATTATATCTATACCCTCCACACTGGTATTGCTCCAAGAATTGGCAGTCTGCGGACGGGCAAGAGCACATACCATTGCCGTGAACCCGACTATTGTCAACAGGAACGGAACATGAGTAAGCCATGTCCTCCATGTGCGTCGATAATGCACAAAGCCTGCCAAGGTACTGACCTTAAGAGATGGAGTCGACTTCCTATGGTTCATAACATACCAAATTACATAAGGTATGATAAGAAGCAACAACAGGAAATAAAACGGATTATAGAATTCCATAATACAATCAATTCTCTTCTAATAACATAACCTCTATGGGTAATATGTGCACTCAGGCAAACATATCATACAGACGCCAAGCCACAGAACCAAGGATGAAGGCAATTGCAATGACCGAAATCACAATTACCGCACGCATTATACCTACCTGCAACTGACGCTGTTTGTCTGTTTCCTTAACAATCTCTGGTTCGGGACGGACATTCGGGTCCTCTTCCACCTTGGTTTCGTTCACATACTGCAATGCTGCCACAAGGTTGGCATCATTCTCGTTTATGCGTGTACTCCATTTGGCAAACTTAACAAGGTCGGCGGTGCGGAATATTTCACGCAACTCCTCAAGGCTCTTTTGGTCACCATCCTGAACAAGACGTTCTATGATTTCTGAACTGGTCATCTCCATTGCCGAAAAACCATAACGCTCCTGGATGTAAGTTCTAAGTGCATCGGTGAGCAACGTATAGTATTCCTTGCTATCCTCCTGTGCCCAGGTACGCTGCTCCTTGATGCGCTCTATCTCATTGATGGCCACCTGATGAGCAGGTATCTTCTTCTTGCGTCGTATAATACGGAAGATAGGTTTACCCTTACGTATCAGTATGGTCATTACAACTATCAAAACCACAAGAGGGACCAATCCCAGTATGCTGTAGGCAATCCGCTTCAAGTCGGACCAATTGAACGGCAGCTTCTGAATACCACGTGGAGGAAAGAACACATCCGCATGGAGGGTATCCACATCCAGAGTATACACCTTAAAAGCCAGAGACTTGCTTTCATAAATAACGGAGTCTACCATTACCTGCATGGGAGGAAGGTAATAGAATGCAGAATCCCATGCCGTGATGACATAGCGTTGCTTTACCTGCAACTGCTTGCCATCATTTATCCACACCGTATCAGGAGCCTCTACGTCCACTATCTCTATGTTGGGGATTATCTCCATACCCTTCTTCAGGACCGGCAACGTCAAAGCCTTTCCGGCAGGGATTGAAACCTCCAGTTCCAAACCATCCTGCTGTCCAACATAAAATTGCACACTATCCAAACGAGCAGTGACAGCAACCTGGGCATACAACGATGAAACAGCAAACAAAGCGACTGCAAGTAAAACAATCACTCTGCCGCACACATTCACCCTACTATAGTTTATATTACGTGTATTAAAATACATTTCCGAGTACTATTTACTGCATTAACAAATCCCCAGCGGTGTCACACCCTCTGCCTGAACAAACCCATCAGCGCGGTGACATAGTCCTGGTCTGTCCGTACACTGACATTGTCCACACCACTTCTGGTAAAGGTGTCGCGCAACTGGTTCTGCAGTCCTCTCCACCATGCTGCATGCTGGTTGCGAACCTTTTTGCTGCTGGTGTCCACAAGTATCTCTTCACCCGTCTCCGCATCCCGTATCTGCATCAGTCCCACATCGGGTAATTCGGCAGTACGACGGTCATAGACCTGAACCGCCACCACATCGTGCTTACGGTTGGCTATGGTCAGCGGTTGACGAAAATCCTTTCCGTCAATGAAGTCGCTCAACAAGAAAGCGGTACAGCGACGCTTGATGACGGAAGTGAGATACTCCACTGCACAACCAACGTCAGTGCGGTTGCTTTCCGGTTTAAACTCCAGCAGTTCGCGTATAATGTAAAGTATGTGCTTACGGCCTTTCTTAGGCGGAATGAATTTCTCTATACGGTCTGAGAAGAATATCACACCTATCTTATCGTTGTTCTGAATAGCGGAAAAGGCCAATGTGGCTGCTATCTCGGTCTGCATCCTGCGCTTTGTCTGCACATTAGTTCCAAATTCAAGACTTCCACTCACGTCCACACAAAGCATAACCGTCAGTTCGCGCTCTTCCTCAAAAACCTTGACAAATGGTTTGTTGAATCTGGCCGTAACGTTCCATTCTATATCGCGGATATCATCTCCGTACTGGTACTCGCGCACCTCGGCAAAGGCCATACCCCTTCCTTTAAAAGCAGAATGATACTCTCCGGCAAAGATATTGTTGGACAAACCCTTTGTCTTGATTTCTATCTGCCTGACGCGCTTTAGCAATTCACTTGTTTCCATGCTTGTTTACCTGCACGATGTTTCAGACATCGGATTAGGGCACCTCTACCTTATTTATTATCTTGCTGACAATTTCCTCGGAAGTGATGTTGTTGGCCTCGGCCTCATAAGACAGCCCGATACGATGACGCAACACATCGTGTGCCACTGCACGGACGTCCTCTGGTATTACATAGCCACGACGCTTGATGAATGCGTATGCTCTTGCCGCCAAGGCCAGATTGATGCTGGCACGAGGACTGGCACCAAATTCTATGTAGTCCTTGATGTCCTTGAGGTTGTACTTTTCGGGATAACGTGTGGCAAAAACTATATCGGCAATATACTGTTCTATCTTTTCATCAAGATAAACCTGACGCACTACAGCACGCGCCTCCATGATTTCCTTAGTGCTCATCAGCGGAGAAATGGCAGGAGCCTCGCCCTTGATGTTCTGGCGGACAATAAGTTTCTCCTCTTCCAACTTGGGGTAGTCTATGATTACCTTCAGCATGAAACGGTCCACCTGTGCCTCAGGCAAGGGATATGTTCCTTCCTGCTCAATAGGATTCTGGGTAGCAAGAACAAGGAAGGGCTTTGGCAACTGGAAAGTTTCCTTACCAATGGTCACCTGACGTTCCTGCATGGCCTCCAGCAAAGCACTCTGCACCTTGGCCGGAGCACGGTTGATTTCATCTGCCAAAACAAAATTGGCAAACACGGGACCTTTCTCCACCTGGAACGACTCTTCCTTTTGAGAATATATCATTGTACCGATAACGTCCGCCGGCAAAAGGTCGGGTGTAAACTGTATGCGGCTGAACTGCGCATCAACAAGGGCAGCCAGAGTCTTTATGGCCTGAGTCTTTGCCAGACCAGGAACACCCTCCAGCAGCACATGACCATCACTGAGCAGGCCTATCAGCAAGGACTCCACCAAATGTTTCTGTCCCACTATGACCTGTGCCATTCCTGTCTGGAGATTAGTAACAAACGCGCTTTGACGCTCAATCTGCTCATTTAGAGCACGAATATCAAACGAATCCATCTCTATATATTGTTCTTTTAGTGTTTTGACTGCAAAGGTAGCAAGAATATAGCATATAGACAAAACAGAATGTTTAAAAAGTCCTACACAACATATAAAGCGTGTTAAAAAATATTGGTAAACTGTGACAATGCTCTAAACATGTCTGACAAGAAACACAGTTTTATAACAAAAAAGAAATGGCAGACGAACATGCGCCATCAGCAAGATCGGAAAAACAACCAGTTAACACTCGCCGAACAGTCCCGCATCGTTTGCGGAATGCTCCTGTATACTTAACTCAAGTCCACAGGGGGGGAAGAAATCAGCTACAGAGTCTCCAATACCTGCGCCAACCCATCTTCTGCCGCCGTAGGGGCAACCATATCCGCCATTCTACGGACATCGGGATGAGCGTTGCCCATGGCTATACCTAACGAGGCAAGGCGTATCATGCCAATGTCATTATGACCATCGCCTACAGCCACCAGCAATTCATGTCCAATACCCAAATGTTCAAGAAGGCGCATCAAAGCATCTGCCTTGTCTGTGCCTCGGTTCACCACCTCCAGAAAGTACGCCTCGCTCAGATAAGCATCGGCCACCCCATAAAGACGGGCAGCCACTTCACGCTGTAGGGCAGGCATACTGTCAGGGGCTCCAGTCAGGATACATTTTGGCAAGGGTCTGGGAAGGGCAAGGAAATTGTCCACTTCACGAATAGGCATTCCGTTTCGCATGTGAGATATCCACACATAAGGATTGGAAGCATCCTCCGTGCATATTTCATCGTTCAAATACGTCAGCATCGTATGTCCAGGCCTGCGACCACACTCAGCCACAACAGGTACAGCCTCATCCGGCAGAACTGATGTGTAAAGGACCGTTCCTGTGGAATAGTCTACCAGACTGCCTCCATTATATCCTATAATATAGCCACCAAATTCATCCATGCCCAGAAGTGCGGCCATAGGACGTATGCCAAAAGGAGGACGACCGGATGCTATGCAAAGGCACATGCCCTCCTGCTGCAGTTTCCTGACGACCCTTATGGTGCGCTCGGAAACTGTTCCGTCCGGACGCGTGAGCGTGCCGTCTATATCAAGTGCAAGCAATCCAGACCTTTCTTTCATGACCTTTTCCTGAGTTCCCAGAACGCAACACTGGCAGCAGCCGCCACATTTAGCGAGTCAACACCATGAGACATAGGGATTTTAACTACAAAATCAGTCTGGCCTATTGTCTCTTGCGGAAGTCCGTCACCCTCTGTACCCATAATAATGGCAAGGCGCTCCTGTTCTTGCAGTATGGGTGCGTCTATACCTATGCTGCGTTCCTCCAATGCCATGGCACAGGTGGCAAAGCCAAGTTCTTTCAATTGCCTGTAATCATCCAACCATGTCCAGGGAACCAGAAAAACGCTACCCATGGATACACGTATGGATCGCCTGTTCCAAGGATCGCAACTGGAACGTGTCACAAGCACGGCATCTATGCCCAAGGCCGCGGCACTACGGAATATCGCTCCCACATTGGTGGCATCCACCACACCGTCTATTACCACCACACGTTTGGCATCTGAAAGAATCTGCCTCAAGGGACTTTCGGCAGGACGGCGCATGGCGCATAGCACACCACGAGTAAGCGTATAACCTGTAAGAACCGACAACAGTTCGCGATCGCCCGTATATACCTCTGCCCCATACTCCTGCATACGTTCTACTATATCGCAAGCATCCCCCTGTATGTGCTTTTCCTCGCAAAGCAGTGACAAAGGAACGAAACCTGCATCCAAGGCTACTCTTATAACTTTGGGGCTTTCTGCTATGAAGATACCTTGAGAAGGATCCAGCCGATTGCGCAACTGTGCCTCGGTAAGACGACTGAAGACCTGAACTGCGGGGGCATTAATGTCTGTTATTCTTATTATCATAATATGGTTGTTTTCCTAATTCATTTACCCAGGCGTGATGCAACTGCCCTGGCCACAGCATCACCCATAGTCCATGCCGCCTGCAGGTTGAAACCGCCGGTAACTCCATCCACATCAAGAACCTCTCCTGCAAAGTACAATCCAGGACGTTGCCTGCATTCCAATGTAGAGGGATTGACACTACGCAGACTGACACCGCCGGCAGTAACGAACTCTTCCTTGTGCGGCACACGGCCAATAATCTGATAGCAGTCCGACGTAAGAACGCTAACCAACTTGTTGTATTGTTTCCGTCCTATGGCATTCCAACGCATATCGCTTGAAACTCCGGCACGGGAAAGCAAAAACTCCCAATGTCTGGAGGTGATGGCATCGGGATGGGTATTGCATACCAACTTCTGTCCATTGTTGGAAGCAAGAGCTTGCAAAAGGTCCTTAGCCCCCTCTTCGCAGACATCACCAAGCCAGTTCATGACTAACGAAGCCGTATACGAATGCTCTGCCAAATAGCGGGCAGCATAAGAAGACAGACGCAATATGCATGGACCGGAAAGACCATTGTGCGTAATTAAGGCTGTGCCGTGCGCACGGTAACTTGTCCCAGCCAATGATGCTACACACTCCTCAACCAATGCTCCGCTCAGTTGTTCCAACCCGCTCGTCTCCAGCCTGAAGGGATAAAGCGAGGGTACCGGAGGTTCTATTTCCACCCCCACCGGTTCCAACCAAGAAAAGTTGCGCGAACCACCTGTAGCAACTATCACGGCATCATAACCATCAAGTTCTTCCAACCCAACCCTACATCCGCATCGTATGTTCAAGCCCCGTCTGAGTACCCCAACTATTTCCATGGCATTCTGGCTTTGAGGAAAAACACATTCATCTTCCTGAATGACAAGACGGACTCCACGCTCCTCAAACCAGGACATTGTGTCCCATTGGTTCCAAGAATACATCAGCCGTTTCATCAGTTGATGACCACGGGGATAGACCTCGCGTAAATCCGCAACAGTTTGAAAGGAATTGGTAAGGTTGCAACGACCGCCACCGGTCACTGCCAGCTTCCTGAGTGGACGATCCTGGGCTTCAAATATCTCCACCCTTACATGAGGAGATAAATCAAACAGTCTCTGCGCGGCGAAACATCCTGCCGCACCAGCACCGATTATGGCTACACGTCTATTATACATGTTGCAAAGGTAACAAAAAAATGTAGGTCCAAAGCCAAAACTGCCGTTTTAGCATACAAGAAATAAGATTTTCTTGCATTTATCCCCATAAATGCGTACTTTTGTACACGATTATGAGAATAGACATCATCACAGTGTGCCCCGAACTGGTGCTACCCTTCACCCAGGAAAGCATAGTGGGACGAGGACAGAAAAAAGGACTTGTAGAAATACATGTCCACAATCTGCGCGACTATTCGACAAACCGCTGGCGACGTGTAGACGACTATCCGTTTGGCGGTTCGGCAGGCATGGTAATACAGTGTGAACCCGTAGATCTTTGCATATCCAAACTAATGTCGGAGAGACATTATGACGAGATAATCTTCACTGCCCCAGACGGCGAACAGTTTGACCAGCCCATGGCAAACGAACTTTCGCTGAAAGAAAATATCATCATACTTTGCGGACACTATAAAGGAATAGATTATCGCATACGTGAAAGGTTGATAACAAGGGAAGTATCCATTGGTGATTACGTCCTGACAGGTGGAGAGCTGGCTGCAGCAGTAATGACCGATGCCATAGTGAGGATAATCCCCGGAGTAATCGGAGACGAGCAGTCTGCCCTATCGGACTCCTTTCAGGACAACCTGCTTGAAGCACCCGTCTACACACGCCCAAGAGAATACAAGGACTGGGGAAGCGTGCCCGACATCCTGTTGTCAGGACATGAGGCAAAAATTAAGGAATGGGAACTTGAACAGTCACTCAAAAGGACCAAAGAACGCAGGCCAGACCTGCTGGAAAGCGTTCTCCCCCAAAAGAAAGACAGGGGCAAGAAGAAGTAAGATACAAGCACAAAATCCACAAATAAGCCAATGTCCCTGCCTATAAAAGCACAAGGGAGGAACAATGGAACATAAGTAAAGGAAGAACCAACCACCCATCTATGAAAAACCTCTATATCATCGCCGGTTGCAACGGTGCCGGCAAGACTACAGCCAGTTACACCGTACTGCCAGAAATGCTGGGTTGTCGCGAATTCGTCAATGCCGACGAAATAGCACGCGGTTTGTCTCCATTCAATCCCGAAGGAGCAGCCATACAAGCCGGACGACTAATGATTGAGCGCGTATTGCAACTGATGAAGGACGGGCAGGACTTTGCCTTTGAGACAACATTGGCCACTCGCTCATACATCAAGCTTATAAAAAAGGCACAGAGTGTAGGATATTTCGTCACCCTGCTGTTCTTCTCACTGCCCACACCAGAACAAGCCGTACAACGCGTGGCAAGACGCGTAAGCCAGGGTGGTCACAACATACCCATGGACGTCATATATCGCAGATACGAGGCAGGATTGAAGAATTTCTTCCAACTCTACATGCCTGTAGTGGATTTCTGGGCCTTGTACGACAACAACACCTGCCCCACCCTGCGCATAGCCAGCGGATGGCTGAAAGGCGAACGTCTGGAAATAGCAGAACTTCAGAGATTCACAGAATTGAAAAAAACATATGGCGAGCCCGTTGAGGCCAATGACCAAAAAGGCAAGGAACAATGAACAAGAATATAATACAGGAAATTCGCGAACTCGTATCCCCGACCGAACGCGAAAAGGCTCGCTTGGAATTCGAAGGATACCCCAACGATGAGGAAATACGCAAATTACGCGCAATCATCGAAAGCGGTATTATTCTGGCGCAGCAAAGACTCGTGAACAGAGCGAAGAAAGAAGGATTTACACTTATAACATGTCCACACGGCGACGTCGTGGAGACCAACCCCAATACCATAACTTTCTAAAACCAGGAATGCACCGATCCAAATAGACCTCTACATACAAAAGCCTCCCACAAGGAGGCTTTATTATGTAC
The DNA here is from genome assembly GCA_017628845.1 of Bacteroidaceae bacterium. Taxonomy (GTDB): domain Bacteria; phylum Bacteroidota; class Bacteroidia; order Bacteroidales; family Bacteroidaceae; genus Physcousia. Next base: position 12,906 of record JAGBYI010000190.1, on the reverse strand, counting down.
AACGCAAATCACATTCCTATTTTCCAACAAGAACAACTTTAGCGACAATGCACTGGCTGATACTTATACTGGCAGGCATCTTTGAATGCTCGTTTACATTCTGCCTCGGGAAAGCAAACATAACTACTGGCAAGACACAGATGATGTGGTATGGCACTTTCGTGCTATTCTACATTCTGAGTATGGTATTCCTCGCAAAGGCCATCAAAGACATCCCCATAGGCACAGCATATCCAATATGGACCGGCATAGGAGCAGTAGGAACCGTACTTATAGGCATTCTCGTGTTTAAGGAACCGCTTACCGTATGGCGAATGGTATTCATCTTCACTCTCATCGCCTCGGTAATTGGACTGAAAATGGTACATTAACCACAACACCTGCCTAAACAAGCACCGTGGCAAGCCTAAGGGAGCATAGAAAAAACATCCATCCCACTATCTGACTACAATTTTTCTGTTGCCAGAAATATAAATACCTGGAGACTGCATGTGATTGTGGTCTGTTGTAACCGAATAACGACGGCCACTAAGATCGTAAAGCAGTTCATCCGTCGTCGGCATGGGATTTTCCTGAGAGGCAAATGTTATTGACGAGGGTATCTCTGTACCTGAAAGCGTAAAGCCTCCTCCATTCTCAGGAGATAGGCATGAGAGATTATAGGCAGGCCCTCCTATTTCTTCCACACGTATGATACCGGCACGCATTGAACGGATAGCAGTGGAGAAATCCACATTCACGTCATCTATCTTCATGTTTGGCATTACAACATCGTACTGTCCGTCAAGAGCCGGGACAGACTCTGCCAAAACGAGGCTAAATGTCTTGCCATAGTCTGTAGAAAGACTAATGCGCAATCTACTCTTATCAGTGAAATATGCCTGATTTACCCCCCATGAAATCTTTACATGCTCTCCCGGCAAATAATGTTTCTTGTCGGGATACAACGACACAGCAAAAGGCTCGCCACCTACAATCTCCACACCAATCTCCCTGGTAGAGTAATTGCTATAAAACGGACACTCCATTAGACAGTCCCACCCAAGCAGGTCACCGGATGGCATATCATTCACTGACACTGTCATGGAATATGCACCGGGCCACATGTTAGGAATGTCAGTACCTGCCACTATGTAATAATATTGCTCATCAAAAATATCAGCCACATAATCCGGGCGATAATCTATCACATTACTACGGTCTGGAGGAAGAACGGCAAAATCTTCGCTCAAGACAGCATACGTAAGCCTATTGTTTTCCATATCCTCGGCAGGTACTTCAAAGCGAAAACATGCCCCCTCGGGAATGCGAAAGGAACCAGGCATTGACGAGGCAAAGTAGGGAGAGGTATTGCTGACTTTTTGACCAAACACATAATTACCTCCAGAATTGGCGCCAACAAGAACCGTTCTGTCCACGTCTTCGTAGTAAGGAGCATTGTGCTCCTTACAGGAGGAACGTATCTCCCTAATAGAAGTCAGAGAGAGAAAATCTCCTCCTGTGTCCATGAGCGAACCGTCCATCGTGTGGGTGGCCCCAAACAGATGCGCCATCTCGTGTGCAACAACCCACGGATCTGCAGCGGCATAGGCAGAAGCCTTATAGCTGGGATTATATGCCCCACCCGTCAAGGCCAGTCCCGTGTTTTCACTCCCTTCGGGACGATGAACTATCCAGAGACCGACATCGTATGCCGATGTACCGATGACATCGTCAAGCAACTCCGTGCCATAACTGGGAGCATTCATGAAATTTTCGTCTATTATATTATACGAGGACTGTATCAAACGCGGATCATCACACACCTTGAAACAGAATCCCAAAGGCAAATATACTCTGTTAAGATACTCCTCGACCTCGGACCAAAACTTCTTTATATCATCGGTGTTTCCATAGAAATCCTCCTGACACGATGTATACGACACAGGTAGCGCCACACGATAATAACGCATCACATTATCTCCTGGAATGCTTATCTGAGCCTGAACAACAGACATGAACGGCAACAGGAAAAGCAAGATTAAACAAAACATCCCACGAAACACCATAACACTTCTGTTTTACAGTATATTAAAGCAGTTACCCTTAATCTTTCATTTCATAGAAATACTTCCATAAAGGAGCCGCCATCAATGCCTGATATATCTCCCCATTCCGAAGTAAGGCAAACACCTCTTCAGGCAAGAGAAGATGGCATGTCAGTTCTTCCGTTTCATCCAGATGCTGTTCGCCAACACGTTTCACACCTACTGCGAGAAAAGTGTGAGCCAGGTTTGTATGGTTTGACGGATTTGCACATATTGTCATATACTCCGTCCATTCGCCGCCGCCAAAACCGGTCTCCTCAAGCAGTTCACGTCTGGCAGCCTGGAGTGGAGTTTCACCCTCTTCCATTACACCGGCGCAGAGTTCGTATTCCGTTATTCCCAGAGCATGGCGATACTGCCGTACCATAACCATTTCACCGGTCGCAGTGATAGCAATGACATTTACCCAATCCGGAAACTCCAGCACCCAATATTCTGGATTCACACGGCCGTCGGGCAACATCACCTTGTCAAGACGTGCCGTCATCCAAGGCCTGCGTGATATATATGTACTTTCCAGTATCTTCCACCTGTTCTCTCGTTCCATCATTTTCATTTGTATCTTTAAAGGAGGTTTACGACAAAATACCTTTAAAGCCTGCACTGCCACAGGAAACAACCTGCAAAGACATCGCCCAAAAGCGGTTGCTGACGGAACAAGCCATACACAGTACTGCCACTGCCACTCATTGCCGCATAGGTGGCACCGAGCATATACAATTGATCGCGAATGCCACTAACGACCGGATGTGTTGGAAAGACACTTTCCTCAAAATCATTCGTCATCTGCCCGCGCCATGTCTTCACAGGTCTGGAAAGAATTTCTGGCAATGAAACTTTGGACGGACGAGGGGTTACCGAGGCATAAGCTTCCCTTGTGGAAATAAAGTCATTGGGCTTTACCAACACCAACCAGTAGTTCTCCAGCATGACAGGAATGGAAAGCGTAATAGTTGGAGGCAATGCGCTGCCGAGCGGAGGCAATGCGCAATAGCGTTTCTGTATGAAAGGAACCGGAAGAGGACTGAAAACATCACCCTTGCCCTCTGCAAAGACCGGTTTGTTGGCAATAAATACCGGACAGTCCGCTCCAAGACGACCTACACGTGCAGCCATCTGCGCATCCGTAAGATTCAGACTAAACAATTCATTCAAGCCCTTTATCATAAATGCGGCATCAGTACTGCCTCCACCCAAGCCTGCACCAGAAGGTATGTTCTTGGTTAGACGGATGGATACTGGAGGTATGTCCATATCCTCGGCACGCAACATGTTAAGCACCCTGACAACGAGATTGTCCTGGGCGGAGCAATCCAACTGCCTGCCGTCTATGACGAAAGAATCCTCTGTGGCAGGGTTCAGTTCCAAACAGTCCGACAAAGGTATGGGCAGGAACACAGTTTCAATGTCATGATAGCCATCAGCACGTTTGCCAACGATGTTCAGGCCTAAGTTGATCTTGCAATTAGGGTATAGTATCATTATTGTTTGGTATGTTTCCTGTTGGTACTATCGGCGCAATCTGCCGAGCAACTCCGTGTTTATGCGACTTATTTTCTTGGGTGCTTCACGAAAGGGATTGGTAATATCAGAATAAATGTCGGCAAACATTCTTAGCAGTGGCGGTTGCCACGGCTGCTTGTTTACGTTCACCACCATACGTATGTCCTTAGGGACAAGAGACACGCGAACTTCAGATTCAGAGTCCTTCGGATCACCGTCAACATGTATTACGCCCGGTCTTGTTCTACGGATAACTAATTCCTTACATCTGAAGGTCTTTATGTGAGAGTTCTGCGTTATGGTCTTGTGCACCAGCTGAAAGGCAATTTGCGGAGACTCAAACACAGTGAAGGGTTCCATTATAGTTACATCCAGCAAACCGTCAGACATGGAGGCATGCGGTGCTATATAGAAGTCGTTGCCGTACTGTGATGCATTGGCGCATGTTATCAGGAAGGCCTTGTATGTGCGTATCTCGGATTCAGTTCCGAGAATCTCCAATTCGTACGTTTCCGGTTCATAGGCCACCCCTTCACGCAAGGCATTCTCAATGTACGACATCAGACCTCGCTTGCCCGACTTGTTGAACTTGTCCGACAGGAAAGCATCAAACCCAACACCTGCCGTACAGAAAAAGGGCTGGCCGTTGATAAGACCATAGTCCAAAGTACGTATGTTGCATTCGGATATTATCTGCAGGGCACCTTCGTAGTTCATGGGCAGGTAAAGGTGGCGGGCAAGTCCATTACCGCTGCCACAGGGCACAATTCCCAGTGCCACGCTTGTGTGGATCAATGCACATGCCGTCTCATTGACAGTGCCGTCACCTCCTACAGCCACAACTATATCTACTTTGGCTTCCACTGCCATACGCGCTATCTCGGCGGCATGGCCAGAATATTTCGTATACTTGATTTCTACCTTAAACCTGTCCTCAGGAAAGTACACAGGAATCTTGGACACGATATTCTTCTTGTCCTGCGTTCCTGATATAGGGTTCACAATAAACCAGACTGTCTTCACTGATTTCACTTTTTATATATTACGGCACAAAGATAGCAATTTACACCGTATAATATACATTATATTATATAATACCGAGAATAAATTGCACACATACCAAGAAATTATGCAGATGCAGTAAGGAAATTAAAATAAAATACGTACCTTTGCAGTCGGAAATTACATTATATCTAAGGTAATAATAATAGAGACAAAGATATGGGATTGTTACAAGACAAACTGGCCAAGTACACTTTGCCAGACGAGATTAAGGCAAAAGGCATATACCCCTACTTCCGCGAAATAGAGGGCAAGCAGGGCACAGAAGTTGCCATGGGTGGTCACAACGTACTCATGTTTGGCAGCAATGCCTACACAGGTCTGACCGGTGACGATCGCGTCATCGAAGCAGGTGTAGAAGCAATGCGCCAATATGGCAGCGGATGTGCCGGTAGCCGATTCCTGAACGGCACGTTGGATATCCATGTGGAACTGGAGAAGGAACTTGCCGAATTCGTAGGCATGGACGATGCTTTGGTGTTTGCTACAGGTTTCACCGTGAACAGCGGTGTCATTCCACAGTTGCTGGGCAAGGACGACTACATCATCTGTGACGACCGCGACCACGCCTCCATCGTGGACGGCCGCCGTCTTAGTTTCGCCACCCAGTTGCGTTTCAAGCACAACGATATGGACGATCTGGAGCGTGTCCTCAAGCGTTGCAATCCGGACAGCATCAAGCTTATTGTAGTAGATGGCGTTTTCTCTATGGAAGGCGACCTCTGCAAACTGCCCGAAATTGTTGAACTAAAGCACAAGTACAACGCTGCCATCATGGTGGACGAGGCACATGGCATAGGCGTGTTCGGACGCAACGGCCGTGGTGTTTGCGACCACTTCGGACTGACACACGAGGTTGACCTCATCATGGGCACTTTCTCCAAGAGTCTGGCAAGCATCGGCGGTTTCATCGCCGCAGACAAGACCATAATCAACTATCTGCGCCACACAGCACGCACCTACATCTTCAGCGCAAGCTGTACACCTGCTGCCACTGCATCTGCACGCGAGGCACTTCGCATAATGAAGGCAGAACCCGAACGCCTTGAAGCCCTTTGGAACGTTACACGCTATGCACTTAAGCGTTTCAAGGAGGAAGGCTTTGAAATCGGTGATACCGAAAGCCCAATCATTCCCTTGTATGTACGCGATTTAGAAAAGACATTCATAGTAACAGCCCGTGCCTTTGAGGAGGGTGTATTTATCAACCCCGTCATCCCTCCTGCATGTGCACCTACCGACACATTGGTTCGCTTCGCACTGATGGCCAACCATACTACAGAGCAGGTTGACCGTGCTGTGGAGAAACTGAAGAAAGTGTTCGTAGAGATGGACATAATCAAGTAAGCACGGACAGAGCACAAAGGCAATGGAACATTCATTGCCACAGACATAGCAGGATGTGCCATCTTTAAGTGCCATCATTTGCCTGCATCTAAACTCCAAATTGGTCATTAGCGCGTAATGGTTTAACCCTAACCGGTTCATTAGACTGTTACGCGCTAATGATGTTTTTTGTCATCTGCCTTATTGCTTCTCTTTTACAATGCCCCACCCTTTGATCCCTCAAAGCAAGAAAACATCCGTTCAAAAACACAGGCTATTATCATCATAACGCATATGACCGAATTGGAGTTAATGGCCGATTCTGGACAATAATTTGGTCCCACCACACTGGGAGACTTTTTGTCTGTCCGGCAATACGGAAAAATACCCTCCCGAGGGCGGACGTCTGTCCTCCCGAGGACCGAGGCGAGAGTTCCCGGTTCTTTCGGGCCGGTCCTCGGGAGGGCATTTTCTGGACTCCAGAAATCAGCAAATCGTAATGCATGAAAACCGGACGGAAATAGTCAAGAAAAAGCAAGAGTCTGGCAAAAAGCCTCGTAATTCTGCTCTACGCGAGCCAGTTGGTAAGGTTCCAGGGAAAGGGAGAATGTCCCATGCACCTCATCCAAACCAAACGAAATGCGTATGAGACTGGCAACATTGAAACTACACTCATCACCTCTTCTCATAAGAAAATGACATGTACGGATAAGCAAGGCTCTATCATGCTCCACATACCTCAGTGCCTTTAACAGAAGATAGGCACAGGGAAGCGTCTGTATCTGCAACAAATAAGGTATCCTTGGCAAAGCCTCACTCTGCCCGCACTGCACAAACAAGCGCTCTGCATCTTCTGGACTTTCCATCATGGGAAGCATTGCCATAAGCACCTTCTTGCAGTCGGTTTCAGTTAACTCCATACAGACAAGCTCGAAGTCTCTATTCCATAGCCCCACCTGTCCCATATCCAAAGAACCGGCAACCCTACCCTTCTTCTTTATTCTGAAAACAAGAGCCTTGAGCAGTGTACCAAGGTATGCCTTTCTATTGCTGAAGAACAAGCACCTGAACAGAGGCCAAAAGTCCTCATCGGGGATGTCCACGAGCAAACTCTCACCCAGCATGCGGCTGGCATCTCTAAACTGCGAATTGCTCATTCCATGTAAATAGGAAAGCAGTGCATCCGGTTCGCTCAGCAAGGCTCGGAGTTTACGTGAATCAACAAACATGGCGCGTATAAGGTTATAATATTAGGTGGGGGGTGTGTCACCACGTTACAAAGGTACTGGTTTTTCAGAAATTATACAAGCAGAGAGCATGGATATGTTGGCACCGGAACAACATAAAGTACACAGAAAAGCAGAAGAGCGTCATGATGTCACGAATCACAACGCTCTTCAATATTGTATAGATGCTTATGTACAGACAAAGCCTCAAACCATAGATATAGCCTTCTTTACCTGTTCGGCAATCTCGTCGTAAGACTTAGTGGGATCAGGCATGATGGCCGGCAGATACTCCACAGTAATCTTACGGGGGCGGGGCAAGGTTTTCTGGCGAGGAAGTGCCTCAAAAGCACCTGTAATACGCACAGGCAGAATGGGTATCTGCAACTCCTTGGACAGAATGGCAAAGGTCTTCTTGAACTCACCCATCTCGCCAGTGTTGGTGCGGCGACCCTCGGGGAATATCATCAGATTCTTGCCTGCACGCAATGCCTGTGCCATGTACTGGATGGAGTTCTTCAGGTCGGACTTTTGCATGAGAATCACATTGCTGCCATGTGCTACTGAACGCTTGAAAGCGGTATTGAAGTGTTCCTCGGTGGCATAGAAATATGTATTCCTGATAGTATTCCATGACAATCCGCTGGAAACCATGGGACCATCCAGGAAACTCTCGTGGTTGGGAGCTATGATGAAGGGACCGTTGGCAGGAATGTTCTCCTTACCCTTGAGACTGAGGCGGAAATAGAGATGGTTGAACAGCTTTAATGTCTTGGCACCCAGGGGCAGCAGGGCATTGGAGGAAGAGGGCACAATGGCAGGTGTGCTTGTAAGCAGATTGTGCCAGTCTATATCCTCTGCCACGTCCATGTGTGTCTTGGCCTTTGATATGTGCTTGGCAAGATTCTCCAGAGTGGCATACGAGAGGATGCTGTCTGCATTTACCTCTGCACCGAAGGTTTGCATGATGAACTCCTGCATACTGACACGGTCCAAAGAGTCAAGGCCGAGGTCGGTCTCAAGATGATCGGTGGGGCGAACCACATCCAACTTCTTCTCCTTCATGACATAGTCGCGCATGATGCGGTATTCCTCCATATCAGGCTCTACAATTTCCTCTACCTGGGTGTTGGCGGTTGAAACTCCGTTCTTGAGCATATCCAGAACCTTGAAGCGCTGTATCTTGGACAGACGTGTGCGAGGCAGTGCACCATGCAGGACGAAGATGGACATCACCTTCTTGTAGTTCATTGCCTCGTTGTTGTAGGGTTCCAGCACCTCGTGCTTGAGCAGGGCCTCGATCTCGGCATCGGTCTTGCCCTTGGCAATATCGTCCTGAGGCACAATTACGGCAACGAGCTTGTCGTTGTAGTAAGACACAGCACACTCCTTCACGTATTGGTCGTACTTCTCCAACTTGAACTCTATCTCCACTGGCTGCACGTTCTTGCCGTTGGACAGGACGATGATTTCCTTCTTTCTGCCGGTGATGTACACCCTACCCTTCTCGTCGAAGCGTGCCAGGTCGCCCGTATGCAGATAGCCGTCCTCGTCGAAGAGGGCTGCGGTTTCCTCGGGGCGGTTGTAGTATCCCTTCATTACGTTGTCGCCCTTTACACACAGTTCGCCGTCGATAATCTTGCACTCGCAACAGGGCAAGGGAAGGCCTGAGCATCCGGGGATGATGTCGCCGGGGCGTGTGAAACTGATCATGGGCGAGGTCTCGGTCATGCCATAGCCCTCGAGCACAGTGATACCCAGGGTCCTCATGCCTACACCTATCTCGGTGTCCAGCGCAGCACCACCGCTGACGCAATACTGGAGGTTGCCGCCCAGATTCTCGTGAACACTGGCGAATATCTTCTTGGAGAATGCATAACTGCCCACTTTCTCACACAAGCTGTAGAGTGCGCGAGCCACAGCACCCTTTGCGTCAATCTTCTTCTTGATACCATAATAGAGTGTCTGCCACAGACGGGGAACGGCAACCATTACGGTTACCTTACCTTTTTGCAGAGCCGCCATGATGTCGGGACCAGACATTGTGGGGCAAAGAACCACCTGCGATTCGGTGAATATGGGGGCTACCAGTGTGCCCACCAGCGGCATGACGTGGTGCAAGGGCAGAAGGATGAGGGTGCTGCTGTTCTTGTTGAAGATGGGCACCTCCTTGGACGAGATGGCATTGATGTTTACCAGCAGGTTGTAGAAGGTGAGCATTACGCCCTTGGGGAATCCTGTGGTACCAGAAGTATAGAGGATTACGCACACGTCGCTATCCTCAAAACTGATACCCGTTTCCTTGGTCATCTCGTGAGAGCGAAGTCCCGTAAGGTCGTCCATTCGAAGAACCACGGTGTTCACGCCAGCCTTCTTTATGGCTTCCAGTGCCACGGCCTCTGTCTGTTCTGTAACCCAAATGGCATCGGGCTGGGCATCGTTCATTATATATGCCACGTCGTCCACGGTACTGCTGGCATCCACGGGAATGGCTATGCCACGGTTCTGCCAGATGGAGAAGAAACTGTATATCCATTCCACACAGTTTTCTGCGAAGACAATTGTCTTTGCTCCCTTTTCCTTCGACACGTATTGTGCATACTTGCGGATGTTGGCAAGCATCTCGGCATAGGAAATCTCCTCGGTGGGAGTTACTATGGCCACACGGTCAATAACCTTGATCTTGTTTTCGTAAAACATATTTGTTCAGGAGTATATTATATTGTGACTTTTGGTTGTATGCAGACGCATAATTAGCAAAATTAGCATGCTCCATGCCTACACAAAGTTACTGAAATATTTCTTAAAGATTGCAACTTACAGGAGTTATTCAGCAATTAGGACCTTAAATAGTCCCTTTGCAGGTATTTTCAACTCTCTTTTCGAGTCTAATCTTATAATATTGAGCGACAAGACCACTCGTTTTATTACCCGAAATGGTATTGTCGCTCAAAAACAGAATAGTTACTTATCTAATGTATGTATTGGTACGCACATTCCTCTTTTTTTTTAGAATGCGAAGTTCAGACCTACGCCAACTACGTCGTTTGTACGAGAGTAGAGGTTGTTGATGCCGTTAGCATCAGTAACTGCACGATCCTTGTAGAAGGTATGCATATAACCGAGGTCAATGGTCAGGAGTTTGCAAGGATAGATGCGAAGACCAGTACCAATGGAGTTGCTGCTCAAGTTGAAGTCGGTATCGCTCATGTAAGCGTCAGACAGACCATAGCTGGTGTTCTGCCATGAGAAAGAAGCGGCTACCCACTTGCAGAACTTCCACTCTGCAGAAGCAAGGAACTCCATGGTGTTGTTGTCGATGAGGTCGTTCATGTTTACCTTCTCGCCATTCACGTAACCATCCTTGGTAGCACCCTTGTCGAAATAGTAACGCCAAGAAGCGGCAACCTTAACATTCTCTATTGGACTGTACTGAGCACCGATGTTCAGCAGGGCAGGCATGTCGGTACGAACCTTCATACCTTCTTTGTACAAGGGCAGAACTTCTGTTACAGCTGCACTCTCGGGAGTTGTCTTATTTGTGAGGTTGATCTTTGTCATGAACTCATACTTGGCAGCAATTTCCAAACCCTTGATGGGACGGTAGTGGATACCGATGATAGGAGTGATTCCGAAACCAGACTGCTGGCAATCCAAAGACATGTTGGTACCTGTTTCTTGACCATTAACGGTAACATCTTTAATACCGCCAACATATGCACATGAAGCAAATACACCACGAACACCAACATAAGCAGAAAGGTTGTCAAGGAACTTGTATGTACCACCTACCTGGAAACCGAAGTAGTTTTGAGTACCCTTCATGTAAGGATTAACTGTGTAGCTCTTAAAGTTCTGTTGACCGTAAGCGACAGCATCCTGTTGCATCTTGGCCATAGCATCAGCCTGGCTCATACCCTGCTGCATATAACCCATTACGGTTGCCGGACCAGCAGCCTCTGCCCACTTTTGAGCAATACCAGCGATACCGTTCTTGATGGTCAGAGCCTCCAAAGAACCCAAACCGTCCTCAAACTCGCAAGTACCACCACCTGCTACTACACCGAAGCGAGCAGATATGCTCCACTTGTCCTGAACGTAAGCAAAGTCGAATGAAGGAACTACAGGAGCGAAAGCCTCACCCTTAAAAGTATGAGTAGCACTATTGTTGTTCTGATTCAAAGCAAAGAGAGGGAAAGTGCTCTGAATTGTACGGCTCTGCATAGCGGTCATTGCAGAAGCGCTAATATGCCAGCCCTTATTCAGGAAAGCCTGACCAGCGGGGTTGGCATAGAGGCTGGTGAGGTTGATGTCTGCGTCCTGTGCGAAGAAACGCAAGCTGTGAGCATTCTGATTAGTTGTTGTCAAAAGACCACCAGCGAAAGCTGATGTTGCGGCCAAACCTACGGCCAAAGAAGTTACAATCTTTTTCATATATTTTACATTGTTTGTGTAAATCCGGGTGCAAAGGTAACACATTTTTGCAATACATGTGCACAAATCAAGAAAATTTAGACAATATAGTGTATTTTTTGTGCACTTTTGGACTAAAACATACGTATTGCACCTTATATATATAATATATACGCGCGCACACGCACGAAAGGCAAAGGCATATGCCCAGTGCTTACAAAGGCATAAAAACATGGCTTTATAGGGAGAATACTGCTGATTTTAGGAGAAATCCTTTCTACCTTTTCCATAATAGACATATCTTTGCACTTGCAACAAAACAAAGATACAGTTACCAATATGAAAAAGACATTATTTCCCGCTCTTGTAGCATGCTTGTCAATTTGTAGTTGTGCCATTGAAAAGAGCAACGGCAATGCAAGCGAACCCAATGTAATCGGTCAGTGGAACATAGTTGAGGCCAACGGCATGGGTACGGATAGCACCGAAACAAAACCCTTTATCCAGTTCTCAGATAGCGGCATGGTAAACGGACATGCCTCGGTAAACACTTTCTTCGGTCAATATACCCTTAAGGGCGACAGCATCTTCTTTGACCAGATGGGCGCAACAACCATGATGGGACACGACATGGATGTGGAAATGGCCATAATGACTGCACTCGGCCAGTGCGTCACACTGGAGATACAGGATTCCATACTTAAGGCCAAGGACCATGATGGCAATGTGGTAATGAGCATGAAACGCAACTGAGAAAATACAACAATACAACAAGGCACAGAACCGTCTTTCGTCGTGTTCTGTGCCTTGCTTTGTGCTTATATACTTGTCAGCGCTTGCGTCCGTGCTTCCACCACAGATAGTAGCCGGTCAGTGGAAGGGTTCCGCCTATGAGGGCGGCGTCCGCTTTGTTTGTCGTTCTCGGACGCTGCACGCAGTGTCTCTACCATGCTTCTGCTCTCGCTTCCTACGTAGGTTCCGTTCGGCATCGCCAAATTTGAGTAAATTGTTTTGCCCTCATGACACCCGTTCAATACCGAAAATCAAGGAGAGAGAGGGCGTGGGAAGGACACTGATAATAAAAATATGCAAATTAATTAACGGCAGATGTAATAAAACACCATCCTCTTGCGTCTAAAGTGTAGAATAAGAGAACGGAAGAAACAAACAATCATGAACCAAGAACAAGAATTTTCGGAGTTCGTGCACCGGCACAAGTCCACCATATACACCGTGTGCTATATGTTTTCCAAGGACAACGACGAGGTGCAGGACCTGTTTCAGGACAT
>JAGBYI010000189.1 GCA_017628845.1 Bacteroidaceae bacterium | reverse complement strand
TCCCATCTGAGCGAAAGTGTCAACAACAACAGCATGGAATCAAGGATACCGTAAACATCAACAGTATGGATAGAGAAAAGGTGTAAATCTTTTCAGCTAATGAAGCAAAAAAACGTCTACTGAAATCAGGAAAAGACAGGGCATAGTATTGATGTAAATTAGTCCTCCCGAGGACTCGACCGAAAGAACCGGGAACTCTCGCCTCGGTCCTCGGGACGTCAAGGGTCGGTCCTCGGGAGGGATTAGTAAATAGTTGTGGAATCGTGTTATATCAGCAAGGTATGCTTAGTTGTGCACTAAAGTGCCAATGTCCTCACCGGAGATAACTTTCTTTAGGTTGCCCACGATGTCCATGTTGAACACGTAGATGGGGAGATCGTTCTGCATGCACATGGCCGTAGCGGTGATATCCATGACCTTCAGCCCCTTGGCAATGACATCCTGATAGGTGATGTCCTGGAACTTGGTGGCTGTTGGGTCCTTTTCGGGGTCTGCGGTATAGATTCCATCCACACGGGTTCCTTTCAGCATAACGTCGGCCTCTATCTCTATGCCACGCAGGGAAGAGCCTGTGTCGGTGGTGAAATAGGGAGAGCCTGTGCCTGCACTCATGATGACCACCTCGCCACGTTCCATGGCCTCGATGGCCTTCCACTTGGTGTAGAACTCGCCTATAGGTTCCATGCGGATAGCGGTAAGAACACGGTTCTTCTGTCCGATGGCACCAAGGGCACTGCTCAGAGCCAGTGAGTTGATGACTGTGGCGCACATGCCCATCTGGTCGCCCTTCACGCGGTCAAACCCCTTGCCTGCACCTGTAAGGCCACGGAAGATGTTTCCGCCTCCGATGACAATGCCTATTTGCACGCCCATTTCGGCGATTTCCTTAATCTGGCGAGCATAGTCGTTGAGACGTTCGGTGTTGATGCCCTGCTTCTGCTCTCCTGCCAGACTCTCGCCTGAGAGTTTCAGTAAGATACGATTGAATTTCATAGTTGTAGATGTTTGGTTGTTTCTTTCTATATTGAACGAACTAATTTCACTTGTTTGAAGGCATATCTTCTTTCTTTCCCCTCGTCGTCCTTGATGATGATATGCCCGTCCGGCTCCACGTGGGATATTGCCCCCATGAACTTTCCTTCTTCGTCATGGAAGTAGCACTTCTGCCCTTTCAGGTAGAGCGAGCAATGGTACCTTTCTCTTATCTTGTCTAACATGCCTGCCTGCACTTCCTTGTAGTATGATGCAAACCTAAGTGTTACGGCATGAATTATTTCAGAGGGCGGCATTTCGTTGCCCGTACAAAGGTGCAGGGAAGTGGGCGGCGCAGCCAAGCCATCGGGGAAGTCCGTCTGATTGACGTTTATTCCGCTGCCTATGACCGAGCGGCCCACGTTCTTGCCCATGAGTGAGTTCTCTATGAGAGTGCCACATATTTTCTTGCCGTTTACATATATGTCGTTGGGCCACTTTATGCAGACATCACCAACATATTGCTCCAGTTCCTCCTTGATGCTCAGGGCCATGGCCTGACTGAGGATGAAACCATCCGTGGCCTTCAGGTCCCTTGGGCATACAAGCACACTGAACAAGGCGTTTTCTCCTGCATTGCTCACCCATGTGTTGCCCATCTGTCCACGTCCTTTCGTTTGGAAATCGGCCGACACCACAGTGATGTCGGTAGAGGGGATGTAGGAACGGAGGAAGTCGTTTGTGGAACTTGTCTCGTCCAGATGCCTATATTCCAATGCCAGGTCTGAATGCATGTTCGTAGTGTCTTATGTAGGGTTTCTCGCTTGTGCCGGTGATGGTAACCACATCAAACCGGACCTCAAGGTCAATGGCATTGTAGCGCAGATAGGCATCTGCGGCAAGCACCAGCAGGTGCATCTTTCTGCGTGTGACGGCATCCTCTGGATTGCCGTAAAAGGCGTTGGCTCGGGCCTTTACCTCCACAAACACCACTGTATCATCCTTGCGCGCCACGATGTCTATCTCCTTGTGTCCGCTACGCCAGTTCCTGTCCAGAATGATATATCCTTTCCTGCGCAGAAAGTCTATGGCAATGTCTTCGCCTTGTGTGCCGAAGTCGTTGTGCTGTGCCATGTGCGTTACCGTTTCTTTTGAAAAAAGGACTTCATTAACGTGGCACACTCTTCCTCCAGCACGCCTGCAATGACTTCGCATCGGGGGTGCAGTGCCTGCGGGGCGAAACGGCGGAAGCCACGCTTCTCATCTCCGGCACCATATACGATGCGTGGAATCTGGCTCCATCCAAGAGCGCCAGCACACATTATGCATGGTTCCACGGTGACATAAAGGGTACATTCCGTCAGGTACTTGCCTCCAAGGTATTCCGTTGCGGCAGTGATGGCCTGCATCTCGGCATGGGCTGTGACGTCGTGCAGGCGTTCCGTGAGGTTGTGTCCACGGGCAATAACCTGCCCGCGGCACACTATTACGGCACCTATGGGTACCTCGCCTTCAGAAAACGCCTTGTGCGCTTCCTGAAGGGCCTGCTTCATATACTGTTCGTCGGTCATTCCTGTGTTTCCCAGAACTCCAGTTGGCCGTCCACTATCCAACGGACATCCTCTGCGTCGAAGGTTCCAATCTTCTCCTTTTTTGCCTGCTTGACCATGAAGACGGCTGCTTCCTCAATGTCTATCTCTGCCTCCTCATCCTCATTGTCCATCAGGCCGGATGTTTCGCAATATTCGGCAAAGGCATCCAGGAAATAGTATAAATCGTCTTCCGTGAACTTGTCCTTTATCTCCTGTGGCAGATAACCCTGTATGAAAGCGACAGTCTGGCGGTCTTCCTCTGCAAAGAGCAGTTCTTCACTAATCTCACTCATAATTGTCGGTATTTGTTGTATTAAAAGACCATTAAAGGATGTTTTTCAGTTTGTCCTCCAGAACGGCCTTGGTGCAGGCGCCTACCTGCTTGTCCACAATCTCGCCGTTCTTTATGAACAGAATTGTGGGGATATTGCGTATGCCAAAGCGCATGGGAAGGTCCTCGTCCTCCTCAATGTCGCACTTGCCAATGATGGCCTGGCCTTCATATTCCTCGGCAAGTTGTTCTACCAATGGAGCCACACGCTTGCATGGACCGCACCATGTTGCCCAGAAGTCCAATACTACAGGCTTGCCTGTTGCTATCAGTTCCTCGAAATTTGTACTGTTGATGACTTGTGCCATAATAATGATGTTTTAAGGTTTTACTTTTGTTAATAATCAATCGTTTATAGTGTACTCCATGCTTTCCTGGCTCTGCAGAAAGTCCATGAGCGTACGGGTAACCTTGATTTTAAGGTCTGCGGGTTTCATTGAGAGAGAAGAACCGTCGCTGTTGTGGAAGACGAACTCCACGGCCACATTGCCCGTTTCTTTTTTCAGTTCCTCGCTCAGCAAAAGGACAAGTTCTTCGGACAATGCCTCTGTCTTGAGTCGGATAGTAAGTTTCTGTATAAGATTATCCTTGATATCGTCCAGATACTGTATCTCTCCTATGTTTATCTGTACTTTGGTGGGATCGTAGCGCCCCGGTTGCACACGTCCGGAAATATACAGCGTGCTGCCAACCATCATGTAACCGCCCCATTTGGGCCAGTCCTGTCCGAACAATGCGATTTCGCCCTGTCCGCTATAGTCCTCTATGGTCACAATGCCATAGCCTGACCCTCGTTTGCTTATGCCCGTCTTTACGTTCGTTATGATACCCCCAAGGGTGAAGTCGCAGTCAACGAATTCCGATGGGTCTTCAAGATCTGAAGCGTGCATGGTGCAGATGTCGCGTATTATTACGGCATATTCGTCGAGAGGATGCCCGGAGAGGTATATGCCCACGAGGTCGCGTTCCCTGTTCAGGCGGTCCAGCATCCCCCACGACTCTGCCTGCGGTATGGGAGGAGTGCTCACCTCCACCATATCTGCTCCAAAGAGCGAGAACTGCGCTTCCATCATGCTTTGCTGGTAACTGTTGCCATAGCGTGTAAGCGTGTCTAAGAACAGTTCTCCCTTGGCGTTAATTCCGAAGAACTGCTCGCGTCTTATCTGTTCCTTGAATGCATCAAAGGCTCCGCTCAGTGCCAGACATTCCATACCGCTACGTTTGACCGATGACATGGGAACTCGCTGGACAAAGTCGAACAGATCCTTGTACGGGCCATTCTTTTCCCTTTCTGCCACTATGGCCTCAGCTGCCGATTCGCCCAAACCCTTGATGGCCATTAGGCCGAAACGTATCTGCGATTTTGCGTTAACACCAAAGTTGGCGTGTGATTCGTTTACATCGGGTCCTAATACTTCAATCTTCAGCGCTTTGCACTCATCAAGAAGTTTGGTGATTTCCTTGATGTCATCTTTGCGTCGTGTCAGCAGTGCGGCCATGAACTCGGCGGGGTAATGTGCCTTTAGGTAAGCCGTCTGGTATGCCACCCATGAGTAGCAGGCGGCATGTGATTTGTTAAAGGCGTATGAAGCAAACTTTTCCCAGTCGCCCCATATCTTTTCCAGAATCTTCGGATCGTGTCCGTTGCGCACTCCGCCTTCTATGAACTTGGGCTTCATGGCATCTACAATGTCCTTCTTCTTCTTACCCATTGCCTTGCGGAGCGCATCGCTCTCGCCACGGGTGAAGTCGGCAAGCAGACGGCTGAGTAGCATCACCTGTTCCTGATATACGGTAATGCCATAGGTGTCCTTCAGGTACTTCTCCATGATGGGGATGTCGTACTTGATTTCCTCCTGCCCATTCTTTCGGGCAATGAAGGACGGGATATAGTCCATGGGGCCTGGGCGATACAAGGCATTCATGGCAATGAGGTCCTCAAACACAGTGGGACGAAGCTCCTTCAGATACTTCTGCATGCCGGCAGACTCGAACTGGAACGTACCGATGGTACGGCCTTCCTGATAAAGCTTGTATGTCAGTTCGTCGTCTATTGGTAGCGAATCTGGATCTATGTCTATGCCGTGGGCTTCCTTTATCACGCGACAGGCCTCCTTCATTTCCGAGAGTGTCTTCAGACCGAGGAAGTCCATCTTTATCAAGCCTGTGGATTCTATGACATGACCGTCGTACTGTGTAACGGCAGTCTTCTGTCCAGGGAAATCAGGGTCGTCTGCCGTACTGACTGGAACATGCTCCGATATAGGGTCGCGACAGATGATGAATCCACAGGCATGTATGCCGGTACCGCGAATATTACCCTCCAGCATTCGGGCATATTTGATGGTGTTTGCAAGCACGGGGTCGGAACTGGCCTCTGCCTGCTGCAGTTCCACGGTACACTTGATGGCATTGGTAAGGTTCATCTTCAGATCCTTTCCGTCCAAACTGAGTCTGTCTGGAATGGCTTTGCAAAGTGCATTGGCCTTGTCCAGAGGTAATTTCTCAATTCTGGCCACATCCTTTATACTGTTCTTAGTGGCCATGGTGGAGTATGTGATGATGTGCGCGCAGTTCTCCTTGCCGTACTTGTCCATGACCCACTGGAGGACACGTCCGCGTCCGTCATCGTCGAAGTCGGTATCTATATCAGGCAGTGATATACGGTCGGGATTCAGGAAACGCTCAAATAGCAAGTCGTACTTCATGGGGTCCAGACGTGTGATTCCCAGACAATATGCCACAACACTGCCGGCGGCCGAACCGCGTCCGGGGCCTACCCATACTCCAAGTTCGTTGCGTGCAGAGTTTATGAAATCTTGTACGATAAGGAAGTAGCCAGGGAAACCCATGGTCTTCATTATGTGCAACTCAAAGCGTATGCGGTCATCCACCTCCTTGGAAAGGTCTTCTCCGTATAGTTTCTTCGCTCCCTCGTATGCAAGGTGTCCGAGGTAGTCTGCCTCGAACTTTATGCGGTACAGTTTATCCAATCCGCCCAGTTTGCCAATCTTTTTCTCTCCCTCCTCGCGAGGCATGGGGTTCTCTCCGTTCTCGTCGGAAGTGAACTCTTTGAACAAGTCCTCTGTGGTAAAGCGCTGGCGCCACTGTTCTTCCGTGCCAAACTCCTCAGGTATGGGGAAGAAAGGCATGATGGGGTTGGAGTCCAGATTGTATGTTTCCACCTTATCCAGTATCTCTGCCGTATTGGCAAGTGCCTCCGGCAGGTCGGGGAATACTTCACTCATCTCCTCGCGGGTCTTGAACCACTCCTGCTTGGTGTACAGCATGCGTGTGGGGTCGTTCAGGTCCTTGTTTGTTGAGAGGCAAAGCAGATGGTCGTGTGCTTCGGCATTGTCTTCGTCAACGAAATGTACATCGTTTGTGGCAATCACCTTGATGTCATGTTTTCTGGCCAGGTCAAGGATTACCTTGTTCACCTTTTGTTGCAACTCGAAGACCTCGCGGTTTGCCCTTTGACGAGGGTCGCGGACCTGATGGCGTTGGACCTCCAGATAATAGTCATCCCCCCATATGCCCTTGAACCACAGTATGGCCTCCTCTGCGGCAGCAATGTCGCCGGACATAATCTTCTTGGGAATCTCTCCGCCGAGACAAGCGGAGGCTATTATCAGTCCCTCGTGATACTTGGCGAGGTCTGTGTGGTCTGTACGGGGACGCATATAGTAGCCATCCACCCACGAGCGACTTACCAGCTTCACGAGGTTCTTGTATCCAATCTCGTTCTTTGCCAGTACAATCAAATGCCATCCGCTTTGGTCCTGCTTGATTTCGCGCAATCCCTTGTCGCCACGGCGTGCCACATACATCTCACAACCAAAGATGGGTTTGAATGGTTCCAACCCCTCTTTCTTGCGTTTGCCGTTCACTTTACAGCAATAGTCGAAGAAATCCTTTATGCCGAACATATTGCCATGGTCTGTTACGGCCATTCCGCGCATTCCGTCTGCTATGGCCTTGTCCACAAGGCGCGAAATGCTGGCCTGTCCGTCCAACAAAGAATATTGGGTATGAACGTGGAGATGTACGAAGTCTTGCATTATGTCTATACCTTAAGATACCAATTACGGCATAAAGGTATGCCAATTTCCCGTAGTCTTGCGAGGGGCATGGGATTTTTATGATAAAACACAAAAAAAAGGCCGGTTAATGGCACATTATTCATATATATTTGTATCTTTGTGCATAAATTTTACTTAGAATGGGCAAAAGATTACGTAAACTTAAGAAAATCCGTCTCCACAGAGAAGGTACTTCTACACTTATCCTTGGTTTCATCGTCTTTGCGGTACTGAACGCTTTAGTGTATTATTTGGCTGTTCCTGCATGCCCCATGGCAAGTTATGTTTTTGCAGGAATAACCACCATAGTATATCTGGTTGTTGTCAATTTCTTCCGTTGTCCCATCAGGCATTACGAGGAAGACGACACAGAAGGGTTGATTATAGCCCCAGCCGACGGAAAGGTTGTGGTAATAGAAGAGGTGGAGGAGAACGAGTATTTCCACGACCGTCGTCTGATGGTAAGTATCTTTATGAGCCTGTTCAACGTACATGCCAACTGGACTCCATGCGACGGAAAGGTGAAACTTGTCCGCCATCACGACGGACGTTTCAAGGCTGCTTGGCTACCCAAGGCCAGCACGGAAAACGAACGCAGTACCGTGGTTATAACCACTACCACTGGGCAGGATATTCTTGTCAGGCAGGTTGCAGGTGCCATGGCACGCCGCATTGTGACATATCTTAATGAGGGTGATAACTGCGAGATAGACGAGCACATGGGCTTTATAAAATTCGGAAGCCGTGTGGATATCTACCTTCCTGTAGGCACTAAGGTGAACGTAGAACTCGGTCAGCGTACAACAGGAAACGAAACCATAATAGCCAGACTCTGAGCATGAAGAAGCATATTCCGAATATAATTACCTGCTGCAATCTCGTGTGCGGATGCATAGCGGTGGGTGCAGCGTTCCAGAACCCTATTCCTGCCAACTACTTTTGGGCTATAGTGTTCATTGTGCTGGGTGCTGTCTTTGACTTCTTTGACGGAATGGTAGCCCGTGCCTTAGGAGTGTCGTCGCCCATAGGAAAGGAGTTGGATTCGCTTGCCGATGTCGTTACCTTCGGTGTTGCTCCAAGCGCAATGTTGTTCAGCCTGTTTCAGGAGGTGCAGTATCCCGAATTCATGATGCCCCTGCGCGGATTTATGCCCTATACTGCTTTCCTTATGGCGGCATTCTCAGCTTTGCGACTGGCCAAGTTCAACATTGATACCAGACAGACTTCTTCCTTTATAGGTTTGCCCACGCCAGCCAATGCCTTGTTCTGGGGTAGCCTGATTGTGGGACAGCATGCCTTTCTGGTAAGTGGCAGGTTCAATGCCATGTTTCTCTTCCTCTTCATGCTTCTGTTCTGCTTCCTGCTGGTGGCCGAATTGCCGTTGTTTGCATTGAAGTTCAAGAATTTCGGATGGGCAGACAACAAGGTGAAGTACATTTTCCTGCTTGGTTGTCTGCCATGCTTCCTGCTGGCCGAAAGTTGCTTTGCCGGTATCATCCTTTGGTATGTGCTCCTGTCAATCATATCTCCGCTGATTTCACCCGATAAGGACAATGATTGAGATTTATATCCCATCGCTTGACGGAATTGCAGGCGCCGCACGCGAGTTCGTGGCACAGATAGGCACTAACAGAGTATTTGCCTTCTATGGCAATATGGGGGCAGGCAAGACCACCTTCATAAAGGCTGTTTGTGAACAGTTGGGGGTCAAGGATGCCGTTACGAGCCCCACCTTTGCCATAGTCAATGAGTATGAGTCAGACATGGGGGCTATTTATCACTTTGACTTTTACCGCATAAAGAATCTTGGAGAGGTCATGGACCTTGGTTTTGAGGATTATGCCTATAGTGGCAATCTTTGCCTGATGGAATGGCCAGAGTTGATAGAGGAACTTTTGCCAGAAAACACGGTTAACGTAAATATTTCTGAAACACCAGGAGGCGGAAGGACGGTCATTTTGGATATCCCGTAGCCTCTCTGCGTTTCTTTTAAAACTAAAAACTGCCCTTGTGAGAAGGAAAAATTTATCTCACGAGGGTAGTCTTGTTTTCTAAGGCAGAGGATTTCCTGTCTCTATGAATCTTGTCATGACGATGTATGAACGCTCGCCGAACTGTAGTGGGAAGTTGGGCGAGCATTATGGGAACATTCGGTTGAGGATAACCGAGAACGTTTATGAGTCGTTCCAAAGGAACTGGTTACTTGCGTACGAAGGTCTTCTCCAAATCCTGGGAGATGTTGATGATGAAGTCGCCCATGCGCTCCAGAGAGTTCAGTATGTCTATGTAGTAGACGCTTGTCTGGTAATTATTCGTATTGTTCTCGGTGTCATCTATCTCGGCATCGCGGAGGTCGTTGCGCAGATTGTTGATGCGGTTCTCGGCATTGTAGGCGTTGGATACCTCCACCAGTGGTACCCTTGTGGGCGTCCAGCAGTTTTTCTATCATGGCATCGTAGGCATTGTCCACGGCATCCACCATGCGTTGGAGTTTCTTGACGGTATCCTTATCAAAAGTCTTGTTTAGCGCGTCAGTTTGAATTTCCTCAAACAAATTTGGTAAATCACTCACTTATTCGTAACATTGAACTCCGTTCTAAGGTACTTGCATTCGGAAAAATCAAATTTTATTTGCTTTTTCACTCACTTATTCGTACCTTTGCACCCGATTTCATGAACATGTGGATAGATTTGGGCTGCTTGCAACCACAGAAAAAAATGCTAAAAGAAAAGACCTGCTTGGCCAATGGCACACAGGACTTTCACGCATTCCGCCCTATTTCTTTCCCCATACATTACTAATTAATAACACAAATTTAATTATTAAAACTATGGGTTACCTATTTACTTCCGAATCTGTTTCCGAAGGCCATCCCGACAAGGTGGCAGACCAGATCAGCGATGCCGTGCTGGACAAACTGCTTGCTTTTGACCCCGAGTCGAAGGTGGCATGCGAGACTCTCGTAACTACCGGTCAGGTGGTACTGGCTGGCGAAATCAAGACTCAGGCTTACGTTGACCTCCAGCGTATTGCACGTGAGGTTATCAACCGCATCGGATACACCAAGAGCGAATACATGTTCGAGGGCAACTCCTGCGGTGTGTTCAGCGCCATTCACGAGCAGAGCAGCGACATAAACCGTGGTGTGGAACGCGAGGAGCGCGAGAACCAGGGTGCCGGCGACCAGGGCATGATGTTCGGATATGCTACCAACGAGACAGAGAACTACATGCCTCTGAGCCTCGACCTGAGCCACCGTCTGCTGCGTGTTCTTGCAGACATCCGCCGCGAGGGCAAGGTGATGACCTACCTGCGCCCCGACTCCAAGAGCCAGGTTACCATCGAGTATAGCGACGAGAACGTGCCCGTGCGCATAGACACTATCGTAGTGAGCACCCAGCACGACGAGTTTGCCAGCGACGAGGCCATGCAGCAGCAGATACGCCACGACGTCGTCAACATCCTCATCCCTCGCGTCAAGGAAACCATCACCAGCGAGAAAATCCTGGCCCTTTTCAACGACGACATCACCTATCACGTAAACCCCACCGGCAAGTTCGTAATCGGCGGTCCTCATGGCGACACAGGTCTTACCGGCCGTAAGATCATCGTGGACACCTATGGCGGCAAGGGGGCACACGGCGGTGGCGCCTTCAGCGGCAAGGACCCCTCAAAGGTGGACCGTTCAGCTGCATACGCCGCTCGCCACATTGCCAAGAACATGGTAGCTGCCGGTGTGGCCGACGAGATGCTGGTACAGATTTCCTATGCCATCGGTGTGGCACAGCCAGTGAGCATCTGTGTGGACACCTACGGCCGTGCCAAAGTGCAGATGACCGACGGCGAAATTGCCGAGAAGATAAAGGACATCTTTGACTTGCGCCCCTACGCCATAGAGCAGCGCCTGAAGTTGCGCAACCCCATCTACGAGGAGACAGCAGCCTACGGCCACATGGGTCGCGAGCCACGAATCGTTACCAAGACCTTCGACTCCAACTACAACTGCGGCAAGAAGACCGTGGAGGTGGAACTCTTCACATGGGAGAAACTTGACTACGTGGAAGAGATACGCAAGGCTTTCTCTCTGTAAACTCCCAGAAGGCAAGGCATGAAAAGTATTTGCATATATTGCGCCAGCAGCGACCAGATCCACGAAAAGTACTTCGAGGCAGCCAGGGAGCTGGGACGCCTGATGGGCGAGCAGGGCATGACACTGGTAAACGGAGCAGGCAACATGGGCCTGATGCGTGCCGGTGCCGATGCATGCATGGAGGCCGGAGGCAAGGCCGTGGGCATCATTCCCACCTTCATGATAGAGGAAAACTGGCACCACACGGGCATGACCGAACTCATAGAGACACCGGACATGCACACACGCCAGCAGAAGATGGCCGAACTTTCCGATGCAGGCATCGTCCTGGCAGGAGGTTTCGGCACACTGGCAGAGTTCAGCGAACTGGTAACGTGGAAGCAGTTGGGCATACATCTGAAACCTATCATCCTGCTCAACACCGACGGTTACTACGACGAACTCATCGCCTTCCTGCATAAGGGTATGGAGGAAAACTTCCTTCGCGACGAACACCTCAGGACCTTTGCCGTGGCTTCCACTCCACAGGAGGCACTGGAACTGGCCATGAGCACACCCATGTGGGATGCCAACGTGCGCCGCTTTGCAAAACTCTGAATGATACAGCACAACGATACGACAACGGCCATAGCACAATACAAAACCAACGCTCATGCGCCCGAAGCCACAAACGCATCACCCAGTACCGGAAACGACACATCCGAGTACTGGGTGACTCGTGTCGTCAGGCAGATGAAGGGCTGCTCGCCTGCCAAGATAGACTCTGTAATACAGGCAAATCTGCCCCCAAGAAAGATACAATGGAGCCAACGCCCCGACACACTGGAAATCCCAGGACTGGAGGGCAGAGTGGCATACTCCATAGACAATCTGCCCAAGTGCTACGAACTCGGATACTTCCGTGGAGACACTTTGCTGCACCCGGAACTTATGGTGAGGCAACGAGGCATTCCTGCCGAATCCGTTCCATATCAGGTCAAAAACGACGACATACTGGGCAGCATCATTATCTTCTGCTTCGTGCTGACATCTGTTATACTGACACGGACACGGCGCTTCATCGGCCACCAGGCACAAGAGTTCTTCTTCCCGCACAATGGCAAAGAAAACTCTGCGGACAACTCCGTAGAAATGGGTGGCATAACTTCTGTCTTCTTCAGTGTGCTCACAGCTATCATCGGCAGCCTGATATTCTTCTACCATGCACAGAGCAGTTACAACCTGATGCTGTGCCCCTTTTCAGCATACTGGCTTCTGGTCATATACTTCGCCTGTTTCATGCTATTCCTTGTGGCGAAAATAATGCTATCCAGCTTCATAAACTGGATATTCTTTGATAAAACAAAAAGACAACAATGGAGACGAGCGCAGCATTTCCTGTTTCTGTGCGAAATACTGTTGCTTGTGCCTGCAACAATGGCAGGAATATATCTCAACATCCCTTCAGAAAGCCTGCTTCTGATGTCCGCCATTGTCGTAACTATCTTCAAATTAGGACTATTATTCAGCACCTATTCAATATTTCTGCCTCATTTCTATGGCATTCTGCATTTATTGTCGTACCTTTGTGCCCTTGAAATCGTACCCCTCCTATCCCTATGGGCAATACTGAGCGGGATCACAGAAAGATTGACAATAACATTTTGACATAGAAAAATTATGATAAAGAAGATTCTGGTTTCACAACCCAAGCCTTCATCGGAGAAGTCTCCTTATTATGATATCATGCGCAAGCACAACGTGGAGGTAGTCTTCCGCCCTTTCATCAAGGTGGAAAGCCTTACCCCCCGCGAATTCCGTGCACAGCGCATAAATATCCTGGACCATACCGCCATCATCTTCACAAGTCGTCATGCCATTGACAACTTCTTTTCACTATGTCAGGAAATGCGTGTGGAAATACCGGAAAGCATAAAGTACTTCTGCATCACCGAGACCATCTCGCACTACATCCAGAAGTATGTCCAGTACCGCAAGCGCAAGGTGTTCTACGGAGAAACCGGCAAGATTGCCGACCTCATGCCCTTGATTCTGAAGCACAAGAGCGAGAAATACTTTATTCCCCAAAGCGATGTCCACAGCAACGAACTCACAGACATGCTGGACGGCAAGGGAATATTCTACTCCAGCGGTGTGATGTATCGCACGGTAAGCAATGATTTCTCTGCCGAGGAAAGTTTCGACTACGACATGCTGGTCTTCTTCAGCCCCAGTGGCATACAGTCACTGATGAAGAACTTCCCCAACTACGAACAGGGCAATACCGTCATAGCCACTTTTGGTCCTGCAACGGCAAAGAGCGTGGAGGATGCTGGCCTGAGACTTGATCTCCAAGCTCCCACACCAGAGTTCCCCAGCATTACCGCAGCACTGGACGCATACCTAAAGCAGCATAATGGATAATGGCCTTGGCCTGAAGAAGGCAGAAAGACTTTGTAGCAAGAAGTCTATTGATGCCCTATTTGCCGGCTCAGACAGCAAGTCCCTGTCGGCTTATCCCATACGTGCAGTATACAAGAACACCGAGGAAGCGGGTATCCGCATCCTCGTTTCTGTTTCCAAGCGCCGCTTCCGCCATGCCGTAGACCGCAACAGGGTAAAACGCCAGTTGCGCGAGGCATACAGGCTGAACAAGCACGTAATGGATACCATAAAAGCACGGCCTCTGGGCATGGACATAGCCTTTATTTGGCTCACAGACAAGCACCAGCCTTCCAGCCTGGTAGCAAGAAAAATGGTTGCCCTGCTGGAAAAGATAGTACAGGCAGAACAGATAACATCATGACCCAGATACTAAACTTCCTGAGCAAGCTGCTGATCCTTCCCATACGTTTCTACCAACTATGCATATCGCCGCTGACACCGCCATCGTGCAGATTCACGCCCACATGCAGCCAATATGCCATAGAAGCACTGCGCAAGCACGGTCCTTTCAAGGGAATGTACCTTGCCATACGGCGCATACTCAGGTGCCATCCATGGGGAGGACACGGATACGACCCGGTACCTTGAAAGGTGAAAGGTGAAAGGTGAGAGGTAAGAAATGAGAAGTGAGAGGTGAGAAATGAGAGGTGAAAAACACCCAACAGTAGGGACGCTGCGTGCAGCGTCCGAGAACAAAACATAATCAAGCACTGCGCAGCGTCTGGACAACAGGCGGAATTGTAACATCCACGCTAAAAGCAGGACAACGAGATATAAATAAACAATAACAAAACATACATAAGAAATGGAATTCAACAAAATCACAGCCGCAGAGGCCGCAGCCCTCATAGAGAACGGTCAGACCATTGGTCTTAGTGGCTTCACCCCTGCTGGTACACCAAAGTGCACCCCTGCAGAAATAGCCAAGAAGGCAGAAGCCGAGCACGAAGCCGGCCGACCCTTCAAAATCAGTATAATCTCTGGTGCCAGCACCGGACAGAGCTGCGATGGCGCACTGGCAAATGCACAGGCAATAGACTTCCGCACGCCCTACACCACCAATGCCGACTTCCGCAAGCGTGTGAACATGAACGAGATCAACTACCACGACCTGAACCTTAGCAACCTGGCCACACAAATGCGCCAAGGTTATCTGGGCGAACTGGATTGGGGTATCATCGAGGCATGTGCCATTGAGAAGGTGGGTTCAAAGGCTCACATCTACCTGACCGCAGCAGGTGGCATCAGTCCCACCGTGTGCCGCCTCGCAAAACGTGGCATCATCATTGAACTGAATGCCTTCCACTCCCCTCAGAGCAAGGGTATTCACGACGTGTACGAGATTGAGGACCATCCCTTCCGCACTCCCATCATGATTACCAAGGCTTCCGACCGCATCGGTAAGCCCTACATCGAGGTTGATGCCGACCGCATTGTGGGCGTAATAGAGTGCAACGTACCCGACGAGGCTCGTGGTTTCAAGGATGCCGACCCTATCACCAACCAGATTGGCCAGAACGTGGCAGACTTCCTGTTGGACAACATGCGCAAGGGCCTCATCCCCAAAACCTTCCTAAACCTGCAGAGCGGTGTGGGCAGCGGCGCCAATGCCGTGCTTGGCGCTCTGGGCCAGTGCCCCGAGGTACCCAACTTCAACATCTACACCGAAGTGCTTCAGGATGCTCCTGTACAGCTCATGCGCGATGGCCGTGTACTCAGTGCCAGCTCTTGCTCTCTGACCGTTACAAACGAGTGTCTGGAAGGCATCTACCGCGATATTGACTTCTTCAAGGACAAGTTAGTTCTGCGTCCCTCGGAGATAAGCAACTGCCCCGAGGTTATCGCACGCATCGGTGTCTGCTCGCTGAATACCGCCATCGAGTGCGACATCTATGGCCATGTGAACAGCACAAAGATCTGCGGTACAAAAATGATGAATGGTTTGGGAGGTAGTGCCGACTTTACTAACAATGCTTATCTGAGCATCTTCACCTGCGGTTCCACACAGAAGGGTGGTGCCATCAGCAGCATCGTACCCTTTGCCAGCCACATCGACCATACCAACCACTTCATTGATGCGGTTATCACCGAGTATGGCGTGGCAGACCTGCGCCGCAAGAGCGACATGCAGAAGGCACAGGAGCTCATCAAGGTGGCTCATCCCGACTATCGTCCCTTGTTGCAGGATTACCTCCGTTTTGCCCAAAAGGGCGGTGGCCACACCCAGCACTGCCTCTCTGCCGCATTTGCCATGCACGACACATTCCTCCGCACAGGCGACATGCGCAACACCAATCTGTCAGAGTATGTAAAATAAAGAGCCTAATCCCCTACGCATACAACAGCCGCTGTGGCATTTCAGCCATAGCGGCTGCTATTTTATAGACACCTTACCCCCTCCCCAAATCCACATCATTTAGCGATGGGGGTGATAATTCCGCATTACGATTTGCTGATTTCAGGAGCGCAAAAAATGCCCTCCCGAGGACCGAACCGAAAGTACCGGGAACTCTCGCCTCGGTCCTCGGGAGGACAGGCTTTTGTCGTCGGGAGGGCGTTTTTGGCGCCTTTTGCCGATAAGGTATTAGGGTGGTGCCCGGGGGATTAGTCAAACACCTTGAATTCATATCCCTGTTCCTTCAGCCAGGAAAGGGCTTCTGGCAGCATCTGGCGAAGCTTGTCTATGCTTTTAATGCTGTCGTGAAAGGTTATGATGCTGCCATTGCGAGTATAGCGTTTTACATTCTGCAGCACATCATCGGCTGTAAGTATATTGCTATAGTCGCGAGTTACCACGTCCCACATTACCACACGCCATCCCGTGTGTCTGAGCACACGGTACTGCATAATCTTCATCCAACCGCGTGGAGGACGGAACAGTTTTCCAGTTTGCAGAATATCCTCGGCCTTCTGTACATTTCCCAGGTACTTCCACGAGAACCATCGGAAACCTCCAATATGGTTGTGAGTATGGTTACCTATGCGATGCCCGCGCCTGCGTACCTCTTCTAATAAATACGGATAACGTTGCGCATTTTCTCCAACCATAAAAAAAGTAGCCTTGATGTCCAAGGAATCAAGGACATCAAGGACGTATGGAGTAGCCTCGGGAATAGGTCCATCGTCAAAGGTCAGATATACCGACCTTTGACTTTGGTCCATTCTCCATAAGGCGTGTGGAAACAGCCATCGGAGCAAACGTGGTGGCTGTTCTATAATCATCTGTAGAGATATTCCTGGAACATCATGTGATACATACGGAGCATATCGTCCATTTCCTTGTGCTTCTCTGACTCGGCATCGGCCAGAATGTCCACCGAGGCATTGAGCTGGTACACATTGTATAGAATATCATTTGCACAGGAATTCTGTATCTTCGGCGCAAGCCCTGCATACCATTGCAGATATTCGCATGAATTGCCGGCAATGCTCATGACAATTTCCTCGGCCTTCTGCTTGTTGCCCAGCATCAGCCAAACCCTTGCCAGATCCAGGCTGCCGCTCATGTAGTTATGCTTTACTGTTTGCGCGGGGATCACCTCTTCGGCATATCTAACTATGTTTTCAGCCTTTTCAACCTTGTTCTCACGCATGAGCTGCATGGCCAAGGAAGACATCAGGCGGCGGTGAGTGTAGCACATGCGCAGAACGGTCTCGTCCAGATAGATATTGGGGTTGTCCAGACCTCCGAAGCGGAACTTGTTCATGATGTTGTCATACATGCGCTCGGTATCCATGGTCATGCCTGACTTCTTGGTATTGAAGGGAGTGATGCGGTCCACCAGGCCTTCGCGCACGAAGTTGTTGCCCAGAGAGCCATAGTTGTCGCTGCCCACGGTGCATGCCACGTAAAGAGGGCGCTCCCAGTTGGTACGGCACAGCATCTCGTATATCATCATCTCGCTCTTGTACACGGCACGCTTGCCCTTCAGGCTGATGTGCATAACGTCGGGGATGGAATCGCCGGCTATCATCATGCCGCTACGGCGCACGGCATCCTTGTCGATGGTAATGACCACAGAGTCTGTCGGGAAGCACTGCAGGTCCTCGTTGTCGTTCAGAATCCACCTGTCAATGATGTTGCTCAACTCGTAGGGATTATCGCCCAAGTATTCCTTCATGGCCTGAGGGTCGTCCTTCAGTATCTCTATGGCACGCTCCAATTCGCCGGGACGCACAGAGATTCCCTCTCTGGTACCTGTTACGTACTGGAGACGTTTCCACTTGATGGGTACGGCAGGAGAGTCGTAGGCAGGACGCTTCATCTGGTCTATGTACCAGTCGGTCTGCAGGTATGAAAGGTTGCAGACGCGGGCATCGGTACGGAAGCCTTCTGTCTCCTGGCAATACCAGAGGGGGAAGGTATCGTTGTCGCCATTGGTGAAGATGATAGGAGCCTTGCCCTCGTCCAGGCTCATAAGGTAGTTCTGGCCGAAGTCGCGGCAAGTGTAGCGTCCGCTACGGTCGTGGTCGTCCCATGTCTGTGATGCCATTTGCACGGGCACAAACAGACAGAGACCGCTCAGCACGGCACCATAGACCTCCTTCTTTTTGAATACATATTTATTGAGCAAGTCGCTGATAGCAGCAACACCCAAGCCAATCCAGATGGCAAAGGCATAGAACGAACCGGCATAGGCATAATCGCGCTCACGAGGCTGGACAGGTGTCTGGTTCAAGTAAAGAACAATAGCCAAACCTGTCATGAAGAACAGGAAGAAGACAACCCAGAACTGCTTCACGCCCTCGTCCACCATGCCGTCCTTGGTGCTGATGCGCTTGTTCACCTGCCATACCAGGCCCAGGATACCGAGGATAAGAGGCAGACAGTAGAATACGTTGCGTCCCTTGTTCTCGCGAAGTTCGGTGGGCAAATTGCTCTGGTCGCCCAGACGCAGGTTGTCGAAGAATGGAATACCCGTAATCCAGTTGCCATGCTCCAGTTCGCCATGTCCCTGAATATCATTCTGGCGACCGGCAAAGTTCCACATGAAGTAGCGCCAGTACATGAAGTTCACCTGATAGGACCAGAAGAAGTAGAGGTTCTCCATCATGGTGGGTACCTTTATGGTCTTGCGCTCGCCAAGATAGTCTATGGTAACGTTCTTGCCTTTGATACCTCCCATCCATTCTTCGTAGTTACTCTTGTGGCGTTCGGAATGCATACGCGGGAAGAGCATGTTGTAGGCATAGATATACTTCTTCTTGTGGTCGATGATTTCATAACGGTCTGGTTCTTCCTCCGTTTTCTTTTCCACACGCTGGTACTGTGGCGCACCCTCTATAAATGAAGGTACATAATACTGTCCCTTTACCTCCATCTTCACTGGAGAAGAATATGGCTGGCCATAGAGCAGGGGGCTGTCGCCATATTGGTCGCGAGCCAGATAACTTCCCAAAGTGAAGACATCCTCGGGAGAGTTCTGATCCATGGGAGTATTGGCCTCGGAACGGATAACAATTACTGCATAGGAAGAATAGCCAATCATAATCATCAGCAAACAGAGCAGGGTGGTGTTCATCAGTCGGGCAGAAATCCAGTGGATACCATCCTTGGCATAGTTCAGCACGAAGTACAGGACAACCATTGCCAACACTCCCATCACAATACTGCTGATACCGTGTCCGTAGAACGGGATACCCAACATGCCAATGCTGGCTATGAAGGACAGGTTCATGCGGAGACGGCTCTTCTGCGTGGTGGATTCTCGGATGGCCCAAAGCACTGTGGCAATGAGGATGAAGATGTAGATAACAAGGCCTGTATTGAAGGGCATGCTAAGTTGGTTTACAAACAACAACTCGAACCAGCCGCCCACTTTTACGATACCGGGAACGATGCTATACAGCACTACGGCTACGAGTACGAAACTGCCCAGCAGAGCCACCAGGCTGCCCTTGACATTGGGATTGGTGTGTCTCTTGAAGTACCATACCAGCACAAGTGCAGGCAGACAGAGCAGGTTCAGCAGGTGTACGCCAATACTGAGACCGGTAAGATAGGCTATGAGGATAAGCCAGCGATCGGCACCAGGCTTGTCGGCATTGTCCTCCCACTTGAGGATAAGCCAGAATACAACGGCGGTGAAGAGGCTGGAGTAGGCATAAACCTCGCCCTCTACGGCAGAGTACCAGAATGTGTCGGAGAAAGTGTATGCCAAAGCACCTGTCATGGCAGCCAACTCAACGGTCAGCCCCTGCCCCCAGGTCTTTATCTGTCCGTTTTCACCAACAAGTTTGCGTGCCAGATGGCTGATGCTCCAGAACAGGAACATTATACATGCGGCAGACAACAAGGCACTCATAATGTTTACCATCATGGCCACCTTTGTGGGGTCGTCGGTAAACTGAGAGAAAATGTTGCCAGTGAGCATGAAGAAAGGTGCGCCAGGCGGGTGTCCTACTTCCAACTTGAATGCAGTTGTGATGAATTCTGGACAGTCCCAGAAGCTTGCCGTTGGCTCTATCGTGCTGCAATACACGAAGGCCGCAATGGCAAAAGCAATCCACCCCATGAGGGTGTCAATCAGTTTGAACTGTTTCATTATTGTGTTTGTTTAGTTGTTTAAGTAATATGTCGTTATTATCAGGAGGCTGTATCTTACTGCCTTGCCTACGAATATGGCAACGAGTGTAACGTAAGGGTTGGCTCTCATGTACCCAAGTGTCACACTAAGGACACTGCCCAGAATAGGAAGGAAACAAAGGCTTCCCACCCACGCTCCTCTTCCGTCGAGCCAAAGCCTGGTCTTCTCTACCTTCTCGCGTTTTATATGCAGATACTTCTCTATCCATTCCAAACGACCGAATGTTCCTATCCAATAGTTAAACATGGAACCAGCCACATTGCCAATAGTGGCACTCAGGAATAACGGCCATGGCTCCAAACCTGCCAATTGCAGGCTCACCATAACGGCTTCGCTGCTGAACGGGAAGACGCTGCCTGCCAGAAAAGCAGCCACTGTCATGCCCCAATAGCCATATTCCTCCAACAATTGTATCAGAAACTCCATACGCCTATGTTAAGTGTCAATAATAGGATTGTTGTTATTACCGAAAGGATAAAGAAGATATTACTAATGACAGAACCTGTGAGGGCAAAGAAATGTGCTATCATTGTGCTTGAACTAATCATGAGAATTGGGGCAAGCTGATGGTACATGTATGGAGAACATACTATCATCAACCAGCATCCAATAGTTTGCATGGCATAGATGTATAGGTACATTCTGGTTCGTATATTGTCGTTGTAATAGTTACGAAGATAATGTATTATGCCAATAAACGACAGTATGGAAATGAATACAAAGACAAGTGTCTCGGGATTCCTGTATGAGAGCAACCAGCTATAGTCGGCAGTTGCAAAGAGTTTGGTTGTCAACAGTATATCTATTCTGTTCCATATAAGGGAAAAGTTGTTACGCAATATGCAGAATGCCAGAACAAAGCATATTGGAAGGGTCAGGCCAACTATACCAGCCCAAAATCCTCGCCACGTCAGTGCACGCATGAATACCAGCAAATACCAGTAATACAGAGGTACAAGAACCAATAACTGCGGTAAAATCAACGAGCCTATGCCCAAAAGGACAAACGTGTGGAAGATATGAGCAATTGGCTGGTGTTGCTGATATGTCAGGAACATTATGTAATGACTCCCTGCCAAAGCCAAGGCTGCCAGCCATTCAACGGAATAGGAGTGAGTAAAACTCATCAATGATATTCCTGTCACCCACACTGCTGTAATCATTCTGGAGCGAATTCGCAGAAGTGCGAAAACATTGGCAGTCTCCAATACAACATAGGTTGTAAGCATGGCAAGAACCAAACCCGCTAAGCCGGGAAGGTTATAGTTGAATGTGCAACTGTTCTTATCCCAAAACCACACGAGAGTCCCAATCACCATGCACAATGGCAGGGTGATGGAACTCTCGCTTACATGATTCTGGAAACGACTGTTACGCATCTTGTCTCCTTACAGATCCTGACCGATATCCCTGCGGTAGTACTTGCCTTCGAACTGTATCTTCTGGGCTTCCTGCATGCTCTTTGCCAGAGCCTCGGCCTTGGTGGTGCCATAGGAACTTACGGCTATGACACGACCACCGCTGGTAACAACCTGACCGTCCTTGTTGTCTGTGCCGGCGTGGAATACGATACTGCCTTCCACGTCGTTGATGCCCGTGATGGGGAATCCCTTCTCGTATGAACCTGGGTAGCCTCCGCTTACCATCATTACGCAAACGGCACTGCGCTGGTCAAATTCTATGGTCTTCTGCCCCAGTGTCTGGGTGGCAACGCCATGCAACAGGTCCACAAGGTCGCTCTTTATGCGGAGCATTACGGTCTCCGTTTCTGGGTCGCCCATGCGGACATTGTATTCTATCACCTTGGGCTCACCGTCAACGTTGATAAGACCAAAGAAGATGAAACCTTTGTAATCGATACCTTCCTGAGCAAGGCCATTGACCGTGGGACGGATTATGCGGTCCTCCACCTTCTTCATCCAAGCCTCATCGGCAAAGGGAACAGGAGAAACGCTACCCATGCCACCAGTATTGAGACCAGTATCACCTTCACCGATGCGTTTGTAGTCCTTTGCTTCGGGCAGGATTACATAGTCCTTGCCATCAGTCAGCACGAATACTGAGCATTCTATACCGCTCATGAATTCTTCAATGACAACACGGCTGGAAGCACCGCCAAACATACCGCCAAGCATCTCTTCCAGTTCCTTCTCGGCCTGCTCCAGAGTTTCAAGAATCAAAACGCCCTTACCGGCACAAAGACCGTCGGCTTTCAAAACGTATGGAGCCTGAAGGGTACGCAGGAATGCCTTGCCCTCTTCCAGAGTCTCACCTGTAAAGGTCTGGTATGCAGCAGTGGGGATGCCATGGCGCTGCATGAAGCCCTTGGCAAAGTCCTTGCTGCCCTCGAGAACGGCACCCAGCTTGGAAGGGCCTACCACTGGGATGGATGCTAGTTCAGCATCGGCCTTGAAGTAGTCATAGATACCCTTAACCAGAGGGTCCTCGGGCCCAACAACCACCATGGTAATGGCATTGGCAAGAACAAAAGTCTTTATGGCATCAAAGTCGTCAGCCTTCATGGCCACGTTCTCGCCAACCAGTGCTGTACCTGCGTTACCAGGAGCAATAAATAGTTTCTCCAACTTGGGGCTTTGGGCTATCTTCCATGCCAAAGCGTGTTCGCGGCCACCGGAGCCGAGCAGAAGTATTCTTTCCATATATAGTGTTTATTTCAAATAATCGTCAAAGTATCTTGTAATTCTCTCGTGCAGGTGCACGGCATCCTTGCCGTACATGTTGTGCTCGCCACCGGGATAGAGGAAGTAGTCGCACTGTGTGCCGGCATCAATACATGCACGGATGAAACTGAGTGTGTGCTGAGGAACACAGACGGGGTCGTTGTAGCCGATGATAAGCTGCAGACGGCCCTTCAGGTTGCCTGCACGCAGACGCAGGTTACTGTTCTTGTAGCCCTCGGGGTTCTGCTGGGGAGTGTCCATATAGCGTTCGCCATACATCACCTCGTAGTAGTTCCAGTCTATTACGGGACCACCTGCCACACCCACCTTAAACACCTCAGGGAAGGTAAGCATAAGGTTGGTGGTCATAAAGCCGCCGAAACTCCATCCGTGCACACCCATACGGTTCTTGTCCACATAGGGCAGTGACATCAAGAACTCTACACCCTTGTACTGGTCCTGGCACTCCACAGTTCCCAACTGGCGGAAGGTAGCCTGCTCGAACTCGCGGCCGCGCCATTCGCTGCCACGTCCGTCCAAGATAAACATGATATATCCCTTCTGTGCCATGTATGTTTCCCAGCCACGGCTTGACCAGTGCCATGAAGCATCTACAAGGTGAGCATGAGGACCACCGTACACATACACGACAGTGGGATATTGCTTCTTCTCGTCAAAGTCGGCAGGCAGAACCATACGATAATAAAGGTCTGTAACGCCATCAGCAGCCTTGATGCTTCCGCTCTTGAAAGTGGGAATGCTGTAGCCCTGCTCCTTCCATGTATCCTTGGCTGTCAGGATGTTTGTACCCTTTCCTGTTGTAGTGGAAAGCAGGTTTATACTACGAGGCACATCGGGTGCTGTATAACCTGATATAACGAAAGCACCGTTATTGCTCAACTGTGCCTGATAACATACACCCTCCTGTATCCCAAGGGGAGTACGCTTGCCTCCGGAAACCTTAACACTGTAGAGGCATGATGTGCGTGGGTCGGCCTCATTGCTACGGAAGATAAGACGACGTGCTATTGTATTGAAGCCAACAAAATCCTGCACCACCCATCTGCCGCTGGTAACCTGTTTCAACTCACAGGTCTTGAGGTCCAGAACATAGAGATGGTTGTAACCATCGCGCTGGCTCTGCATAATAGCCTTGCTGTCGTCCCAGGGCAGGAATGCCAGAGGATGCATGGGTTCCACGTACTTGTCGTGCTTCTCCTCCAGAACAGTGCGCATCACGGCACCTGTTGCTGCATCGTACTGTACCAGACGCATGTGGTTCTGGTCGCGGTTCAGTTCAAACACATAGATGCTTTTGCTATCGGGAGCCCATGAGATGTTGGTGTGATAGTCCTCCTTTTCACCCACCAGATCCAGCCACACATTCTGCTTGGTTTCGGTGTTGAACACGCCCACTTTCACCACATGACTCTTTTCTCCAGCCATGGGATAGTGGCATGAATATGTCTCTGCCATACGACTCTCGCCCTCAGCAGGACCTTGGGACTTTATGTCCACCTGAGGATAGCTTGGCACCATGCTCTGGTCCATACGATAATATGCCAAAGTCTTGCCGTCGGGAGACCAGAAGGTTCCGCCGCTGATACCAAATTCGTCGCGATGTACACTCTGACCGTAGACGATGTTGTCGCTGCCATCGGTGCTGCCGTCCTTACTGATGGCAATGTTATCACCCTTGTCTGTAATCACATAAAGGTTGCCACTAATGGTATATGCCGTCTGACTTGACTTCAGGTTGAAATCACGTGTTACCGCCCCCTTTGGCATTTGTACATCATAAAGCACACGCCATTCATGGAAATCTAACATGATACGGCGCTGCCCCTTGGTAAACATCACTATGGGCTTGTCAGGGAAGGGGAATGTAAAGTTGTGTGCGCTGAATGCAACCTTTTCGCTGAAACACTTGTTCACCTGCTCCACAGTAATGATTTCCTTGCCTGTATTCAGGTCGTACACAGCCTCAGGAGTAATCTTCAGGGCAATATTGCCCCACCATGAGATATAAATGTTCTCAGGTCGCAGACGCCAGTAGCTTTCGCCACCTCCCAACAGTTCATCCAAACTGAACTGCTTCTGCTGTGCTGATAAAGGAGCCATACACATAAAACTGATTGCCAATGATAAAAAAGCCTTCAGTGAAAGCCACTTTACGGGATTAGTCTTCATTGTTTCTACGGAATTTATTGAATGGTTTGTCGTTTCTTCTCTCGAAATTCTTCTTGCCGAACTTGTCACCGCCACGCTTGAAGTCGCGTCCTTCTCCATTGCGTTTGAACTCACGCTCCCCGTTGTCTCTACGGAATGGCCTGTCGTCATTGCGGTTGCTGTCCTTACGCCCGAACTTTCTGTCTTCGCGATTGAATTTTCTGTCTTCGCGAGCATACTTGCCCTTGCCAAAGTTGCGGTCGCCCTTGAGTTCGCGTTCCTCGGGCTGTTCTCCCAAGCGTGTCTTGAAGTCGCGCTTCTGCTTGAACCGTTTCTGGTCGGCCATCAGTCGGCGTTCCTGTGCTGTCTTTATGTCACCGCCACCGGCACGCATGTCGTTGAACTTGCCGTCGAAAATCTGGTACTTGCGCAGTTCGCACTCCAAGGAACCGTTGTAGAGAGGTGTTCTCAGCGAGGGTTTCAGACCTATGGCCTCGAAGCACTCTTCTCTGTAGCTCAATACCCATGCATCGCCACCCACAAACTGATGCTTGAACCTCTCGCCAATCATCTTGTACAATCCCAGCAGATCGGGAGCAGAGATTCGCTCGCCGTATGGTGGGTTGGTGATGATGATACTCTTCTCCTTAGGTTGGGTAAAGTCCTTGAAGTCCTGCAAAGTAATGGTCACCTCCTTGCTAAGACCAGCAGCCTTCACGTTGCGAGTGGATATCTCCACCGCCTGGCGGTTGTTGTCGTATCCATAGATATGGTGCTCAAACTCCCTCTCTCTGCTATCGTCCTCGTATATGCGCTCAAAGAGTTCGCTATCGAAGTCGGGCCACTTCTCAAAGGCATACTCCTTACGGAACACTCCGGGGGCAATGCCACGTGCTATGAGCGCTGCCTCCACGGCAAAAGTGCCGCTACCGCACATTGGGTCAATAAGGTCGCACTCGCCTCTCCAGCCTGTCTGCAGGATTATACCTGCTGCCAGAACTTCGTTCAACGGAGCCTCCACTGCCTCCTGGCGGTAGCCGCGACGATGCAGACTTTCGCCAGAACTGTCCAGTGCCAGGGTGCAGTCGTATTCTGCCACATGGATGTGCAGCTGGATATCGGGGTTCACTATGCGGATATTGGGGCGGTTGCCTGTTTTTTCACGGAATTGGTCCACGATGGCATCCTTCACCTTGTATGCCACAAACTTGGAATGTTTGAATTCGTTGCTGAACACTACGCTGTCCACGGCAAAGGTAGTATCATTGCTCAGGTACTGCGTCCAGTCTATCTGCTTTACTGCATCGTACACCTCATCTGCGGTTTTCGCCTTGAAATGGCTTATGGGCTTCAGTATTCGTATGGCTGTGCGCAACTGAAAGTTGGCACGATACATCATCTCCTTATTACCCGTAAAGGACACCATGCGGCGTCCTATCTGAATGTTGTTGGCACCGAGGTCAATCAGTTCAGATGCCAGCACTGTCTCCAAGCCTTGGAAGGTCTTGGCAATTAGTTCGAATTCCATCTATTGTATCTGTTATATTACTAATTCTTGATTTTCTTTCCCTGCATCAGTTTTTCACCGGGTTTGGTTCCTTCTGTTACCCACAGGTTGCCCCCGATTACCGTTCCACGGCCTATTGTTATACGCCCAAGTACCGTGGAGTTGCTGTATATTATCACATCGTCCTCCAGAATGGGGTGGCGCGGAATGCCCTTGATGGGATGGCCATTCTCGTCCAAAGGGAAACTCTTTGCACCGAGTGTAACACCCTGGTACAATTTTACATTATTACCTATGATGCAGGTAGCACCTATTACAACACCCGTACCGTGGTCTATGGCGAAGTGGTGTCCTATGGTGGCTGCCGGATGTATATCTATACCGGTCTCTGAATGCGCCTTCTCCGTAATTATGCGTGGGATGAGGCTTACCCCCAGTTCCAACATCCTGTGTGCTATGCGATAGTTTATCATAGCCTTGATTACTGGATAACAGCATATAATCTCGTCATAGGACTCTGCCGCGGGGTCACCGTTGTAGGCAGCCTCCACATCCATGTCCAGCTGACGTTTCAGTTCTGGCAGGTATTCCGTCATCTGCGCAGCCTTCTCTCTGGGCATTATGGCGCACATTTGGGCATAGAGCAATTCCTCGCTCACCCCATCTCCGTAGAACTTCGGGAACAGGATGGAACGGAAGCTGCTTATTATGTTCTCTACTTTCTTTACCATCTTTCTGTGTCAGTTTACGCATGCACTTGGACCTCTTTTATCGTGTATGTATAACGTGCGCGCGATTATTTTACAAATATAGCCCGCCGTTACCGACAGGCTATTATTTTGCGCTTCAGGATGGGCTTGAACCAACGACCCCATGATTAACAGTCATGTGCTCTAACCAACTGAGCTACTGAAGCAGTTTTGCAATCAAGTCATTCACTCTTTCTTTTTTGCGCTTCAGGATGGGCTTGAACCAACGACCCCATGATTAACAGTCATGTGCTCTAACCAACTGAGCTACTGAAGCAAGTTTTTGAGAGTTTTTTCTCAATTGCGGTGCAAAGATATAGGTTTTTTCGGAAATAAACAATATATTTGCAAAAAAAATACGCAAAGACCATGAAAATATTAGGAATAGGCAACGCTTTGGTGGATGTGCTCTATCGTTTGGACGACGAACATCTGCTCAGTGAAATACATTTGAAGAAGGATGCCATGACGCTCATAAACGAGCGTTGGGAGCATGAGATTGAGAATTTGACCAGCGACATAGAAAAGCGAATGGCCAGTGGTGGCAGCATAGGAAACACTATGGTGGCATTGGCTCGGCTTGGCAACGAACCTGGTTACATTGGCCGAGTCGGCAACGATGGTATGGGCAGTTTCTTCGAACAGAAACTATCAGATGCCGGTGTGCACACACAATTGATCCGCGGAGACGAGGCCACAGGTGTTGCACATACTTTCATCACTCCTGGTGGAAGTCGTACCTTCGGCACTCTGTTGGGCGCTGCATATTATCTGGCCCCCAATGACATCACTGAGGATATGTTCTGCGGATATGACTTGCTTCACATAGAGGGATATCTGGTGCAGAACGAGGAACTAATCGAGACAATCTGCCAAAAAGCCAAGCAGGCTGGCCTCATCCTCAGTCTGGACCTTTCCAGTTTCAATGTTGTAAGCAAGCACCGCACTTATTTCCATCACTTGATTTCTGACTATATTGACATAGTCTTTGCAAATGAGGGAGAGGCACGTGCCTTCACAGGAAGTTTCGACTCTCAAGAGCAGTTAAGACATATTGCCCACCTGTGTGAGACTGCCGTTGTCAAACTTGGCGAGCAGGGTTCCATTGCCATGCATGAAGGCGGACGAATATACAAATGCCATGCCGAATATGTGGAAAACGTAGTAGATACAACAGCGGCCGGAGACTATTTTGCCGCTGGCTTCCTGCATGCCCTCACACGTGGGCATAGACTGCAGAAATGTTTACATACAGGAACAGTCTTGGCAACAGAAGCAGTTCAGGTTATGGGCAGCCAGTTGAGTCCTGCCGCATGGAACAGAATCAAGACAAGCATAGATTGCAGATAAACGCACCCCTACATAGTATATAATGGTTCACTTCCCCTCTTTCAACGGAAAGTGATATTGAGGATTATGAAAATAATACGTCAGTTTTTCCTTGTTTCA
This sequence comes from Bacteroidaceae bacterium, assembly GCA_017628845.1. GTDB lineage: Bacteria > Bacteroidota > Bacteroidia > Bacteroidales > Bacteroidaceae > Physcousia. The sequence continues at coordinate 6,393 of JAGBYI010000189.1, read as the reverse complement.
GCACTTGCCCTTTGGGCAGGCATACACACTCCTGTCGGTGCGCAGGTAGTAGAGAACCATAATTCCAAGGTAGCACGCAACTTAGAAATATTCAACGAAATATACAAGGCCCTGGACCTTTTCTATGTAGACACGCTGGCTGCCGACACCGTTATCCGTTGGGCCATTGACGGCATGCTCATGAAAGTGGATCCATTCACCGGATACTACCCTGCCGACGATGACGACCTGCGCCAGATGGCAACGGGCAAATATGCCGGCATAGGCAGCATAATACGTTTCCACAGGAAACACGACCGCGTGGTGATAGACGAGCCGTACACCAACACTCCCAGTCAGGATGCAGGCTTAAGAGCCGGTGACATTATCCTGACAGTAGACGGCAAGGACATTAAGGGCATGACGCCAACGAAAGTGACGGAAATGCTCCGTGGCGAGGCAGGCACAACGCTTGAACTTTGTTTTCAGCGCCCCGGAGAAAAGAAACCACGTATTGTTCACATCACTCGCCGTACCATCCAATTGCCCGCCATACCTTACTATGGCATAATGGACGATGGTATCGGCTACATCAACCTGAATAGCTTTACATCCGGGTGCGCCCGCGAGGTGCGCCATGCCCTTCTGCAACTCATGTCGCAGGGAGCAAAAGGCCTTGTCCTGGACATCCGCGACAATGTGGGTGGTGCCATAAACGAGGCTGTAGACATAACCAACCTGTTCCTGCCCAAGGGAGTGAAGGTGGTCTACACCAAGGGCAAGCAAGTTTCCATGAACCACGAATACTACACAACCACTGATCCTATAGCACCAGACATGCCCTTGGTGGTGCTAGTAAACGGGATGTCGGCCTCTTCTTCCGAGATTGTCAGTGGAGCCTTGCAGGACATGGATCGTGCTGTCATCATGGGTACACGTACCTTCGGCAAGGGCCTTGTACAAGCTATACGCGATGTGCCTTATCGTGGAGAACTGAAGATTACCACGGGTCGCTACTACATACCCTCTGGGCGTTGCATCCAGGCGCACGAGTACAACCACGACGGCAGCACCAAGTCCATACCTGATTCCTTGCGAAGAACCTTCTACACCCAAGCAGGGCGTCCGGTTACCGATGGAGGCGGCATCCAGCCGGACAGCCTGATGCACAACGACACACTGCCCACCATGGTGTACGACCTGGTACAGAGCGACGTGTTCTTCGACTGGGGAACCGACTTTGCTTCCGCCCACCCCACCATAGCACCTCCTGGAGAATTCCATATCACGGACAGCATATATGCCGATTTCTGCGCCTATGTGGAAAAGTCGGATTTCAAATACAACCGACGCTCGGACGAGGTGATGGAACTTCTTCGCAAAGTTGCCGAAATGGAAGGTTACCTGGAAGACGCCAAGGAAGAGATGGCTGCGCTTGAGGCAAAGTTCGCACCCGACACCAAAAAGGATCTCGAACGCTTGAAAAAGCACATAATCCCATACCTTGAGGGAGAGGCTGTCATCAGGTACTATCACCAGAATGGAAGCATACGGCATGCCATGCCCAAGGACAAGGCGTACCGCTGCGCTGTGAACCTATTGAAAAACCCTCAGGCATACGAAAGAATATTGTCAAAGAAAGAGAAATAAAAAGGTATGAGACACAACGCGCGCAAATCAAACCTGTCCTTCATGTTTGGCATTATGGCCATGGCCTTTATCGTCTTGATAGTGGCAGGACTGTTCCTTTACCTATCCCTTCCGGCCAAATAGCGCAAGGGGATAAATGTAAGTATTTTTCAATAGACGTAATCCCACACTGCACCCGATTCTGAAAGGAATCATGCACCTATCCGACTATACCTGCAAGACAAAGGTACGCTAAAGATGCCTGCCAGTTATGCGCTCCCTGATATTACCCTAAATATCAGCACAATAGTACTATCACCAAATCTTACAGGCAAATATGCCCTAAGCCTCACTTTCTGCCCTCCCGAGAACAAGGGCGAACGCTCCCGTATCCTTAGCCGAAAGTTCCGGGAAGACAAAGGTCCGTCCTCCCGACGACCAAGCCGAGACGTCGGGGAGACAAACGAAGGAGATACTCACTACATCGTAGGACAGACATTTATCACAAATTGTCGTGTCCTCTTTTTTTTATTGTGAATTCTCCCATTTACAATAAAGAATATTAAATATTATACAGTAGACAACACGCCATCACATCCTGCTGTTGCCCAGCTTGGTTTAATATTAGTATATTAAAACGAAAAAGAGCGCCGATTCTCACGAACCAAGCGCCCTTCACACCATGACTAATGTTATGATTAATCTCTCAAACTTCTACTTTTAATTCCTGAAAGCAATCAGTTTTCCTTTACCTTAAACAAGTATTAGTTGAGTGGTGTTAACCTAAACAAACTTAACCTAATCTAATATCATGAAAAACCTAAAACAACTTCTCTTATATGTCATGCGTTCCTCTCGGAAGGCATTGCAAAGGTACGGCTTTTCTTGATATACGCAAGAGCTACGGACTAATTATTGTAAGAAAAACACTTATTTGTTGATTTATATCAAAACATGTTGACGGAAATCAAAGCTTTTTGTCATTTTTACACAATAGACTGATTGCAGAAGAACACGCTTCTAATTTACCTTAATCAGCTTCTATACAAATTTATCTAACGTATTGTCCTATTTGTTTTTATTCTGCATAAAAGGAATACATTCCCTTTCCGTTTTGGACTCAATTCTTTAATTTCTACTACCTAAGCATAATATAATCCATAGTTTGGATAGATTTCATTGACAATCATATTAGGAAAAAACTAAATTCTTTTGCTTATTCTCTCACGAAATTGTATCTTTGTAGGCAAAATAAAATAATAATATAAGATGAGAGACTACGATTTTAGAAAGATTGAAGAGAAGTGGCGTGCCCTGTGGGTGGCCAACAAGACATACCACGTCGAGGAGGATGAGGCAAAGAAGAAGTTCTATGTCCTGAACATGTTCCCCTATCCCAGCGGTGCAGGTTTGCACGTGGGTCATCCCCTTGGCTATATTGCCAGCGACATTTATGCGCGTTTCAAACGCCAGCAGGGTTATAACGTGCTTAATCCTATGGGCTATGACTCATATGGTTTGCCTGCCGAGCAGTATGCCATACAGACAGGTCAGCACCCCGAGAAGACCACCTTCCAGAACATTGACCGCTATCGCGAGCAGCTGGACAAGATAGGATTCTGCTTCGACTGGGACCGCGAGGTGCGCACCTGTGCCCCCGGCTACTACCACTGGACACAATGGGCCTTCCAGAAGATGTTCAACTCATACTTCGACACAGCTCTGGGCAAGGCACAACCCATCGACCAGCTTGTTGCCAACTTAGAGGCAAAGGGTACCGAGGGCATCAATGCCGCCTGCTCGGAAGAACTCTGCTTCACCGCCGATGAGTGGAAGGCCATGAGCGAGCAGGAGAAGAGCCAGACGCTGATGAACTACCGCATAGCCTTCCTGGGCGAGACAATGGTGAACTGGTGTCCCAAGTTGGGTACCGTACTGGCCAACGATGAGGTTATCGACGGCGTGAGCGAGCGTGGCGGATACCCCGTGGAGCAGAAGAAGATGCGCCAGTGGTGTCTGCGTGTGAGCGCATATTCCCAGAGACTTCTGGATGGTTTGGATACCATACAGTGGAGCGATAGCATCAAGGAGACACAGAAGAACTGGATAGGCCGTAGCGAAGGTGCCGAGGTGCAGATAAAGGTGGCAGACAGCGACATAGAGTTCACCATTTTCACCACCCGTGCCGACACCATGTTCGGTGTCACCTTCTTCGTTCTGGCTCCAGAAAGCGAACTAGTAGCACAACTCACCTCTGCCGAGCAGAAGGAGGAGGTGGACAAGTACCTGACCTACGTAAAGAGCCGCACCGAGCGTGAGCGCCAGATTGACCGCACCGTAACAGGCGTGTTCTCCGGTTCTTACGGCATCAACCCCATCACTGGCGAGAAGTGCCCCATATACATTGCCGAGTACGTCCTCTCCGGTTATGGTACTGGTGCCATCATGGCAGTACCTGCACACGACTCTCGTGACTATGCCTTTGCACGCCATTTCAACCTGCCCATCATCCCATTGGTGGAGGGTGCCGACGTGAGTGAAGAGAGTTACGATGCCAAGGAGGGTATAGTGATGAACTCTCCCATGGAGGGCAAGCCTTCGCTGAACGGTTTCACCCTGAATGGTTTGACTATCAAGGAGGCCATCGCTGCAACAAAGAAGTTCGTCAGCGAGAACGGCCTTGGCCGTGTGAAGGTGAACTACCGCCTGCGCGATGCCATCTTCTCCCGTCAGAGATATTGGGGCGAACCCTTCCCCGTCTACTATAGGCATGGCATCCCCTGCATGATTCCAGAGGAATGCCTGCCCGTGGAACTTCCACAGGTGGAGAACTTCTTGCCCACCGAGAGTGGTGAACCCCCACTGGGCAACGCACAACTTTGGGCGTGGGATGAGGCCAACCGCAAGATTGTGGACAAGGCACTCATCGACGAGAAGACCGTCTTCCCCATCGAACTCTTTACCATGCCTGGCTTTGCCGGTTCAAGTGCATACTACCTGCGCTACATGGACCCCAACAACGGCGAGGCGCTCGTTGGCGAGAAGGCATCGGAATACTGGCAGAACGTTGACCTCTACGTGGGCGGCAGCGAGCATGCCACCGGTCACCTTATCTACTCTCGCTTCTGGAACAAGTTCCTCTTCGACCTGGGCGTGAGCAAGAAGGAGGAACCCTTCCAGAAACTCATCAACCAGGGTATGATCCAGGGACGAAGCAACTTCGTATACCGTATCAAGGACACCAACACCTTCGTAAGCCTGGGCCTCAAGGACCAGTACGACACAACGCCCATCCACGTGGACGTGAACATAGTGAAGAACGACGTCCTGGACGTGGAGGCCTTCAAGGCATGGCGCCCCGAATACGAGACGGCAGAGTTCATCCTGGAGGACGACAAGTACATCTGCGGCTGGGCCGTGGAGAAGATGTCAAAGAGTATGTTCAACGTGGTGAACCCCGACATGATAGTTGAGCGCTACGGTGCCGACACCCTGCGCCTGTATGAAATGTTCCTCGGCCCTGTGGAGCAGAGCAAGCCCTGGGATACCAACGGCATTGACGGATGTCATCGCTTCCTGAAGAAGTTGTGGCAACTGTTCTGGGACAAGGACGGCAACCTGCAGGCAGATGCCACCGAACCCACCGCCGACAACATGAAGTCTCTGCACAAGCTCATCAAGAAGGTGAGCGCCGATATTGAGGAGTTCTCATACAATACCTCCATCTCTGCCTTCATGGTGGCAATAAACGAACTCACCGCACAGAAGTGCCGTAGCCGCGAGGTGATGACACAGATAGTTGCCCTGCTCGCACCTTTCGCACCTCACATGGCAGAGGAGTTGTGGGAGGCGCTTGGCCAGGAAGGCAGCGTATGCGATGCCCTGTGGCCTGCATTCGACGAGAAGTATCTGGTGGAGAGCAGTGTGCAGTTGGGCGTACAGTTCAACGGCAAGGTTCGCTTTGCCATGCAGTTCCCCGCCGATGCCACTCCCGAGCAGATGGTAGAGATGGCTCTTGCCGCACCCGAGGCACAGAAGCACCTGGAGGGCAAGCAGATCGTTAAGACCATTGCCGTGCCCAAGCGTATCGTGAACATTGTGGTAAAGTAAGATAATAAAACACACTTGTCTTATGAAGACAAAAATCGCTCTGGCCGAGCAACGCGAGAAATTGCAAGGCCGCCTACGCAAGTATCATGTCCTGGACTTCATCAAGGACATGATATTCATCAACCTTGGTATGGCCATCTACGACGTGGGATGGGCCTTGTTCCTCTTGCCCTACAAGATTACCACGGGCGGTGGTGCCGGTATGTGTGCCATAGTGCAGTATGCCACGGGCTTTCCCATGCAGTACAGTTTGCTCATCGTAAACGCCGCATTGCTGTTGCTGGCATGGTGGCAGCTGGGCACCAAGTTCACAATGAAGACTCTCTACGCCGTGCTCTCGCTGACCTTCTATCTGGAGGTCGGCCAGGACATCGTTTCCAACGAGGCATACGGACTTTGGCGTGTGCTTGGCGATAACCAGGAGGGCATGGCATGTATCCTGGGCGCCATACTCAACGGCATAGGCATAGGTATGGTGTTCATGAGCGGCGGCAGCACCGGCGGATGGGACATCATTGCCTCCATCATCAACAAGTACAAGAATGTGAGCATAGGACGTGTGCTTCTCTATCTCGACCTCTTCGTGATAGGCAGCTGCTACTTCCTGTTCCATAGCTGGCAGATGGTGGTCTTCGGTTATGTCACCCTGGTGATTTACACCTTTGCCGTGGATAC
>JAGBYI010000188.1 GCA_017628845.1 Bacteroidaceae bacterium | reverse complement strand
GTTTTACCCACACGACGCCTTCCATATACAACTACAAATTGTGAATACTCGTCGCTATATGCTTCATGAAGCATTTTTAGCTCATTTTCTCTTCCTATTATCATACATTTTACTTTTAGTCGTATGCAAAGCTACATAAAATTCCGCAAAACTCAGCCAAATGTGCATTAAAAAATAAGATTTGGCAGAGTTTTATTTTCAATACTACACATTATAACTCTGTTAATCATCATTGTATGACATTATAAGAATAACGCATCATAATAGGGAATGCCAACATTTTTGTATAGTTACACTTCGTCGTTCTATTAAGTACAAATTTAAAAAGTAGCTTATATGCTGTGGGAATGTGGTAATTTTTGATAGATTTCCACAAGCAATAGTGCATTTTTAGGAGCTACCCATTAATAAACACTTTACTTTATAGCCGTATATGACAGACTGCTGCATATCTACAGCAAAGGCAGAAGGGATTAACTACAAAGACATCAGATTAACCCAGCATTGATATTTCTATTTCGTCTCAGATTTGCTTTTCTGCAAAGAAAAGAGTATCTTTGTGGGCAGAAACAATAAATAATAGGCATGAATTCCACACTGAACATATACAAGGCTTCGGCTGGTAGCGGCAAGACGTTTACGCTGACCGTGGAGTACATCTACCTGATGGTGCGACCACAGGCCGAGGAGGAATACAGGCATACGCTGGCGGTGACATTCACCAACAAGGCGACGGCGGAGATGAAGGACCGCATTCTGCAGCATCTCTATGGAATATGGAAGGCCCTGCCCAGCAGCGAGGACTACGTGGGCAAACTGATGGAGAAACTCCACGGCGAGGGCACGGACATGAGCGTGGAGCAGCTGCGAGAGCGAAGCGGTGAGGCGCTGACCATGATACTGCACGACTACAGCAACTTCCGGGTGGAGACGATAGACAGTTTCTTCCAAAGCGTGCTGAGGTCGCTGGCAAGAGAACTGGGACAGAGTTCAAAGCTGCAGGTGGACCTGAAGGACGGGGAACTGCTGGAACTGGCCGTTGACCGCATGATAGACTCGCTGGACTTGGACGAGACACTGAGAAAGATAGTGGTACAGTACGTGACGGACGAACTGGACGAAAATGGCCGTTGGAACATACAGGCAAGCATAAAGGACTTTGCAAAGTGCATCTTCCAGGAGGACTTCCTGCAGAGGAGCACCGAGGAGCGCAATATCATTTCGGACTACAGGAAGGTGAGGGAGTTCCGTACCGAAATGAAGCGCGTAATGGACGAGGCGCAGCAACAGATAAAGGTGCTGGCACAGAGCATGCTGAAGGACGTGATGAGTACTTGCCAGCCGGAAATGGTGGGCAAGAAGACGCCTGCACCTGCCACATATCTGCAAAACATTCTGGATGACAAGAATCCGGCAAAGACGGCAGAAGGTAAAATCTTCCAGGAGTTTTTGCAGGACGGAAGCGCTCTGCTGCTAAAGAAGTACAAGGACGATGCCGGGGCGTGCTCGCTGATGAATGCCCTGAGCGACAGGTTCCAGAAGTTCTTGAAACAGGAGGAGGAACTGACGCGCAAGTTCAATACCGCCAAACTGGCAAGGAACTATACCAACCAGTTGCAACTCCTGTCCAGGATAGACGAAATAGTGAGGGACATAAACGAAGAAAGGGAGACCTTCCCCTTGTCGCGCACCCCCACACTGCTCTCGCGCCTGATAGACGGACAGGACAACCCCTTCGTGTTTGAGAAGATAGGCACCGTGCTAAGGAACATAATGATAGACGAGTTCCAGGACACGAGCCGTCTGCAATGGAACAACTTCCGTGTGCTTCTGTTCGAAAACCAGGCTCTGGGAGGCACAGACCTCATAGTGGGCGACATAAAGCAGAGCATCTACCGCTGGCGTGGCGGTGAGTGGAGTCTGCTGAGCGGATTGGCCGAGAGTATGGACACATGGAACCCGAGGACAGAAACTCTGGACACCAACTACCGAAGCGAGCACCGCATAATAGACTTCAACAACCGCCTCTTTCCACAGGCGGCACTGCTGTTGGACAACATTGCCCCGAATGCCAGATTCCATATAGGCGGCCAGGACGGCATATATGCCGATGTGCAACAGAAGACCTCGCCCAAAAAGGCCAAGGACCCGAAGGGCTTCTGGAGTGCCACATTGCGCATAAAGGGAACGAAGAAAAACGGACACCCTGTGCTGACCAGCGAGGAGGAAATGGAATGGATGTACGGGGACATGCTCAAACAGATATGCACCCTACACGAGGCAGGGCTTCCGCAAGAAAAGATGGCTATACTGCTTCGCAGAAACAACGATGCCACCTCCATACTGGAATATTTCGACCAGCATGCCCCCGAGGGCATACGTATAGCCAGCGATGAGGCATACCTGCTTGGCAACAGTTCCATAGTGATGATACTGATATCTGCCATGCGCACGCTGATAGATGACTACGAGACAAAGCCCCTGCCCTACCACCTGTTCCTGATGCACTACATGCAGAGGGTGAAGAGGCTGGACCTGCCCATGGACAGCATCATGCGCACCAATGCTCTGGACATGCTGCCCGAATTTCTGGTGCAGGAAAGGCAGAGACTGAAGCAGATGCCTCTGTACGAACTGGTGGAGGAACTATACCGCAGACTCAACCTGAAGGTGCTCTCCGAGCAGGAGGCGTATCACTATGCCTTCCTGGATGCCGTGCAGAACTACCTGAAGGACAACCCCAACGACCTGCATTCCTTCCTTGCCGAATGGGACAACGCCCTGTGCAAGCAGGCAATACCTTCGGGCAAGCAGGAGGGTATAAGGATACTGACCATACACAAGTCCAAGGGACTGGAGTTCCACACGGTACTGCTTCCGCATTGCGACTGGAACCTGGAAAAGGACATGGGCGACACCCTATGGTGCGAGGCAGAGAACGGACACGGGGAGTACAACACATTGGGCAGGATGCCGGTGGCAAAGACTGGAGTGATGTCCATGTCGTACTACCAGGAGCGATACGAGGAGGAGCACCTGCAAAGCCGTGTGGACGAACTGAATGCCCTGTACGTGGCGCTGACTCGTGCTTCGTGCAACATGTACATCTGGGGTGTGCACAACGGCAAGAGCGTGGTGGAGACGCAGAAGGTGAGCAACCTGCTGAACGATTGCCTGAACCCCAATGGCAACTACACCAACGGGGTGTGGCATGGCGAAGAAGGCGTGCCCGTTACCACGGTGGAGCAGGAGAAGGCCAGTGACAACCGCATGCAGCCCGACTTCCAGGCACACATTGTGAAGATGCAGAGCTACAAGGCTCGACTGAACTTCCGCCAGAGCAACGAGGCAAAGGAGATGTTCGGACAGAGCGACGAGGCAAGGGCACAGGGTGTGCTCTTCCATCATGTAATGGCTCAAATTAGCAACGCCTCGGACGTGGAGCGCATACTGAAGAGAAACCAGATGACGGGATTGCTGACACAAGAGCAATCGGACGAACTGCTTGGGTATATGCAACAGATCGAGAGCAACGACCTGGTAGCTTCGTGGTTCGACCCCAAGAACCATATCTTTGCCGAGTGCGAGATACTGGACCCCACGGCTCGCAAGAGGAACAAGCGCGACCAGCGCCCCGACCGCATAGTCATGAAGGACGGACGGATAACGGTAATTGACTATAAGTTCGGCGACGAGTATGACAACTACAAGGGACAGGTAAGCAACTATATGCGACTGCTCCGCAAACTATACCCTGGGCACATGGTGAAGGGATATCTGTGGTACGTGAAACTGGGCAGAACGGAAGAAGTGTAGAGAGGAGACAAGACAATGGAGACAAGCAATAGAGACAACTGGAGCGAAACGACCTTCCTGGCCAGCGTGGCAAAGGACCTGATGGTACGTTTCGGCAAGGATATGACCAAGGTGGCGGTGGTGTTCCCCAACAAGCGTGCACGACTGTTCATGAACGAGGAGTTCCTGGCACTGGCGGACAGGCCCATGTGGGCACCGCAATATGCCACCATAGGGGAACTGTTCGGGAGAATAGTGGGAGACAACGTAATGGAACCCATACCTGCCGTGTGCACCCTATATAATATATATAAGGTGCTGATGGGCGAGAAGGCGGAGTCGCTGGACATGTTCTGGGGATGGGGAGAGATAATAATTTCCGACTTCGACGACATAGACAAGCATCTGGTAAATGCCGACGCGCTTTTCCTCAATGCCAAGGAACTGGGCGATATGGAGAGCCTGGACTTCCTGACAGACAACCAGCGGGAGGCTCTGGAGCAGTTCTTCGGCAGTTTCCAGACAGAGCACAGGACGCGTCTGCAGGAACGTTTCTCCGAACTTTGGAGCATAATGCCACAACTGTATCACCAACTGAAGGACTCCATGCCCGAGGGTACTCAGCCCTACCAGGGTGCACTGGAGCGCATGGCGGTGGAGAACAAGGAAATGCTTCACCAGTTGGACGATGATACCACGTATTGCTTCGTGGGTTTCAACATGCTCAGCGAAACGGAGAAGAAACTGATGTCTTACCTGCACGACCGTGGCAAGGCGCTTTTCTATTGGGACTACGATGTGATGTATCTGGAGAACCGTGCCTTCGAGGCTGGCGACTTCATACGCGAAAACCTGCAACGCTTCCCCAATGCACTGGCACGTGCAGGCATCTACAACAACCTGCGCCAAAAGGGGGAGGTAACCTTCATCTCCACCAGTACAGACAGTAGTGCCACACGCTACATACCCGAGTGGCTGAAGCAACACCTCACCTCGGAAGAGAGGGAGACGGCACTGGTTCTGTGCGATGAACAGCAGCTTCAACCCGTACTGCACGCCATACCTGATAAAGAAGAAGATACAACCAAAGACAAAGATATAAAAAGCCCGTCCGACGTGAACATCACCATGGGCTATTCCCTGACGGGAACACCCATCTACAGCCTGATGCTTGCACTCATAGCATTGCAGACGGAGGGTTGGGACGAAAGCAGAAAGAGGTTCCGTCTGCCCTTCCTGAGAACGGTGAAATACCATCCCTACTTCAAGTTCATGGAGCAGGTGCAATGGGAGCAAAGGATAGACTCCTCGGACATACCGGCACTGGTGGCATACCTCCTGGGCATAGTGTCGTCCCTGGCAGGAAAGATGCAGGACGAGAACCTGTTTGACGATGTGCTGATGGTGGAGAGCCTGTTCCAGACGCACCGCACCTTGCGCCAGTTCCATGACATTGCCACGGAGACACAGCCTGCCCTGCAACTGAACCCCACCACCCTGCGCCGGCTTCTGCGACGCATATTGGGCAGCCAGAGCATACCCTTCCACGGAGAACCGGCTCAGGGTCTGCAGATAATGGGAGTGCTGGAGACACGTTGCCTGGACTTCCGCAACTTGCTGATGCTTAACGTTGGAGAAGGATTCCTGCCCAAGAGCGCTTCGGACAATTCGCTGATACCATATACGCTGAGGGTAGGATTCGGACTTACCACGGTGAGGCATCGCATAGCGGTGTTTGCCTACTACTTCTACCGTCTGATACAAAGAGCAGAGCACGTTACTTTCATCTACAACGAGAACTCCTCGGGCAACGTGCGGCACGAGATGAGCCGTTTCCTGCGCCAGTTGCAGGCAGAGACGGACATACCCATCCGTTGCCTTCGCCTGGAGGCGGAACAGGAGTGCATGTTCACCTCGCTGGACACCATACCCAAGGACGATGCAATAATGCAGGCTCTGAACGAGAAGTACGACCTGAACACGAATCCCGAGGCACGCCCCTTGAGCCCTTCAAGCATAAACCGCTATCTGGATTGCCCCATGAAGTTCTACCTGTCCAGCGTGTGCGGCATTCGCGTGGAACCCGACCCCGAGGATGGCATCGACGCACGACTGATGGGTACCATATTCCACAACTCGGCAGAGAGGGTGTACAAGGAGATAATGTCGCACACTGGAAGCAACGTGATAACCAGGGAACACCTGTCGGCATACACCACAGACAAGGGCAGCCGCCTGCAGAAGATTATAGACGAGCAGTTCCTGGCAGACGCCGGGATAACGGAATTCCGTGGAGAGAACATACTGATACGCGGCGTGGTGGAGCGTTACCTGATGAACCTGCTCCGATGGGACGAGTGCCATGCTCCCATCACGATGGAGGCCATGGAGGAGGACGTGAACATGCAGATGGACGTGGATGTGGACGGGCAAAAGGTGTCCGTGCTGACCGGAGGACGTGTTGACCGCATGGACATGCTGCGCGACGAGAAGGGCAACCCGTACCTGCGCATACTGGACTATAAGACCGGTGCGCACGAGAATACGACTACTAACTTCAATGCCATCTTCACACGAGACAACACCCATGCCGGATACTACTTCCAGACCTTCCTCTATGCCCTGGCAACAAAGTACAAGAAGCAACCTGCCATGCCCATAAAGCCAGTGCTGTTCTACACCGCCAAGGCAAGCGCTCCCGACTACGACCCCACGCTGACGGTGGGTTCGGAGAATGGCAGGAACAACAACCCCAACGTGCCCATAGGCCCCGTGGAGGACATCGCCCTGTACGAAGGTGAGTTTGTGAAGGAGCTGCACGAGGTGATCAAGGAAATCTTCTCACCCACCCTGCCCTTCTGCCGCACCGGCAAACTGGACGCATGCAAGTTTTGCGACTTCAAGCAACTGTGCAATAGGTGAAGGATTTCCGGGAGGGAACCTTTGCCCTAACCATCTAAACGAAGCGTAGATAAACATATACGACAAAACTACAGGGATTACAATACATCTAATTGAAAATTCCTTGATCTTTGTGCATTTAACCCCAATCGGTCATTAGCGTCAGATGCTAATGACCGATTGGGGTTAAATAAACCTATATAAACTCAATACGTATAATCATACTATTTTGTTAAGAAATCATATAATAATAATGTATATGGCCATATAGTCAGTTAAAATATGTACCTTTGCAGAAAAGAATAACATATAGTTATATGGAACAAGGCAACCTACAGAAAGGACTTACATCTCAAGAGATAGAGGACAGCAGAAGAAAATACGGTACCAACACACTCACTCCACCCAAGAAGACTTCGCTATGGATTCAATTCCTGGAAAAGTTCGAAGACCCCATTATACGCATCCTGCTCTTTGCATGGGTGCTGGCCATGATAATCTCGGCCATTCACTGCTGGGGACCAGACCAGAAGGGGTTGGAGGCCTTCATAGAACCCGTTGGCATTTTCTTTGCCATAATGCTGGCAAGCACCATAGGTTTCTTCTTTGAAGTAAAGGCGGCAAAGGCATTCGAGGTGCTTAATCAGGTAAACGACGACATCCCCGTGACGGTAATCCGCAACGGTCATGTCACGGAGACCACCAGGGTAGATATAGTGGTGGGCGACATTGTGATGCTGGGCACTGGAGATGAGATTCCGGCCGACGGAACCTTGCTTGAGGCTGTTTCGCTTCAAGTGAACGAATCCACACTGACCGGCGAACCGATCATATCAAAGACAACAAAAGAAGAGGATTTCGACACCGATGCCACATATCCCTCAAATAACGTGATGCGCGGAACTACGGTGGTGGACGGACATGGCGTGATGCAGGTCCATGCCGTAGGTGATGCCACCGAATACGGCAAGGTGAACCAGGGTGTACAGATGGACAACAACATAGACACGCCCCTGCAGCTACAGCTGAAACGCCTGGCCGCCCTGATAAGCAAGGTGGGCTACACCGTGGCCACACTGACCTTCGTGGTGCTCACCGCCAAAGTGTTCCTGCAGGGCGGAGAGGCTGGCAACTTCTACTACATAGAGCACATTCTGAACAACTTCATGATAGCCGTCACCCTGGTGGTGGTGGCCGTGCCCGAAGGCCTGCCCATGAGCGTAACGCTGAGCCTGGCACTGAGCATGAGCCGTATGCTGAAGGCCAACAACCTGGTGCGCAAGATGCATGCATGCGAGACGATGGGTGCCACAACGGTAATATGCACCGACAAGACGGGCACACTGACACAGAACCAGATGCGTGTGAACACCACCTCGTTCTTTCCACTGAAGGACCAGCATCTGGCCGAGGACAAGGCAAGTATGCTCATACGCGAGGGCATAGCCATAAACTCCACGGCCAACCTGAACCGCCAGGACGGCACCGTAAAGACCCTGGGCAACCCCACCGAGGCAGCCATGCTGCTATGGCTGGATGCACAGGGGCACGACTACGAGAAGTTGCGTGCCGATGCAAAAATAGTGAACCAGCTTACGTTCTCCACCGAGCGCAAGTACATGGCCACCGTGGTGGACTCTCCCCTGCTGGGAGCCAAGGTGCTGTACATGAAGGGAGCACCCGAGATAGTGCTTGGCCATTGCAAGGACGTGGCCACAGAGCATGGCACTACACCTGCCTCTGTCATGCAGGCCGATATAGAGGCGCTACTGCTCTCCTACCAGAACCAGGCCATGCGCACCCTGGGCTTTGCCTACAAGATACTCACCGACAAGGAGGCCGAGTCACCATACAAGGATGGCCGACTATCTGTCAAGGACCTCACCTATCTGGGCGTTGTGGCCATATCCGACCCCGTACGCGAGGATGTGCCGCGTGCCGTGGGGGCATGCCGTAAGGCTGGCATAGACATCAAGATAGTTACAGGCGATACTCCTGCCACCGCACGTGAGATAGCCAGACAGATAGGCATATGGACGGAACAGGACACCGATGCCAACATCATTACTGGACCTGCTTTTGAAGCCCTCGACGACGAGGAAGCCGCAAAACGCGTGCAGAGCCTGAAGATAATGTGTCGTGCACGACCCACAGACAAGCAGCGCCTTGTCCAGCTGCTTCAAAATCAGGATGCTGTGGTGGCCGTGACCGGCGACGGCACCAACGATGCCCCTGCACTGAAAGCCGCACAGGTGGGACTTTCCATGGGCGACGGCACATCCGTGGCCAAGGAGGCCAGCGACATAACCATCCTGGACAATTCCTTCTCCAGCATAGTGCAAGCCGTCATGTGGGGACGCTCTCTTTACAGAAACATACAGCGCTTCCTCATTTTCCAGCTTACCATCAACGTGGTTGCCTGTGCCATAGTGCTCATAGGTTCGCTCATCGGTACGGGCTCTCCGCTCACCATCACTCAGATGCTTTGGGTGAACCTCATCATGGACACCTTTGCCGCCGGTGCCCTGGCATCGCTGCCTCCCAGTTGGAGCGTAATGCGCGACCGTCCTCGCCGAAGCGGAGAACATGGCGACTTCATCATCAGCAAGTCCATGGCAAGGACCATCTTCGGCACGGGCATCTTCTTTACCCTACTGCTTGTGGCCGCCATGCTCGTACTTCAGGACAAGGGACACCTGTCCCCACACGACCTCAGTTGGTTCTTCACCTTCTTCGTCATGCTACAGGTATGGAATATGTTCAATGCCAAGGCCTTCATGACAGGACGCTCTGCCCTGGCCGGATTGTGGAAGAGCAAGAGTTTCCTGTGGGTGATAGTGCTAATCGTTGTTGGCCAGTATCTTATCGTCACCTTCGGAGGCAAGATGTTCAACGTGCTGCCCCTCAGCCTCAATGAATGGCTCACCATCTCTGCCATGACCATGCCAGTGCTGCTGTTCAGCGAGGTTGCAAGGATGATAAAATCAAGAAACAAGTAAAGCAAGATGTTTGACAAACGTTCGGAAGGCAATTACAACAAGCAGGAAAACAGTTCCAAAACCAAGGGCAACGAGCCCGGCTTCTGGGAGAACCTGAAGGCACTGGTTGCCGAAAACAACAAGTCCAAAGAAAGGGAGTATCTGAACGATAAAAAAAACTCCTCGCTTCCTATGTCTGCAGAACCTGAAACGGATATTACAGACGAGGTGTACGATGCTGTAGTTTTCAACACTACAAATGAAGTTGAGGATGTGGAACAATCTGAACTGGTAGAGGAGGCAAAGCAGCAAGCTTCGACACATATCTATGACAAACTAGGATTCGACTATATCGACTTCTACACAGAAACATCAGAAACGGACATATATTCCAAAACATTCCGTTCCACCGAGTCTACAGATATCGATGACGGCAACAACATCGGGTTCTATATCGAGACATCAAACCTGGACTCATACACTCTCATATCAGATAAAGAACCTGCCGGAGACTACCCAACAACGCCTACGACACCAGACGATACCGAGGGGGCAGACTCCAATACCGACGGCAATACAAACACCATACTCTTAAAGAGACTGTTATTGAGAGTTGCGATCTATATCCTTTTTATGATTTACATGACTTATATAGTTCCAAAATTCTTTGAAGAAGAAAGTAGTTCAGACACACGCCAAAAACAAAATAAACGTGAATGGAGGTCAGAGCAGAGACAGAAACCCGAACAAGAAGAGGAAAGGTTCAATACATTGGAGATTGGCGATAATGTTTCAATCACATACCACATGAAGTTAAGTGATAACCAAAGTGACAAGGACATCAGGAGTATTTCACTAACTTCTGGAAATGGTTTTAAGACAGTAAAAGGTCCGCTATACGAATATACCAACCAAAACCACATTATAGATGATGAAAAGGTATGGGTTCACGACATAAAATTCTTTTTCACGCTACATGCAAATAATGAAGGTACCTATAATCTGCCCAATGCACAGGTTATTTTAGGCAAAGACACATTTAACCTGAAGCCACACTCTGTAAATACCCCGTACAGCATTTATTACAACAATGCCAAATTCAAGATTTATCCCAAGGGATATTTTATCAGATTGGAAAGGCAGCAGAGAGAAACACAGAAACAAGCAAGAATACGTAAAAACCAAGCAGACTTCCGCCAATACTATAACGAGAAAACCAAGAGCGTGAATATTTCTAGAATAAGTTATATTGCAGAGGGGAGTTTCAAGGGATATACTTCGCTACGCAAGGTAATCATACAGAAAGACCTTAACACCATCAATGATGAAGCCTTTGCGGATTGCCCAAATCTGGAAACCGTTCTTCTGAGTACAACCCTGCATAACTTGGGAGACTCCGTATTCAAGAACTGTAACAATATTCACGAGGTTTCCATCCCTAACAATGCAAAGCATCACTTCTTCAATCACCTGTCGCATTGCAAGAAAATAGACACAATATATCTTCTCACTCCAGAATACTTCAAGATGCCCAAGAGCATCAAAGAGGCATCGTTCCCGTTCTCCGGATGCAAACTATACGTTGCTGACTCGAAAGTAGACCACTACCGCAACGATCCCGACTGGGCACGCTTCGGACAAATCCTGCCTTTGAGTCAATCCCGCTGGTATGACGAGAATGGCTGGTGGAAGGAAAAATAACACATATAGCACATTGGTATATGGACACAACAGACAGATACGGTATCGTCATAGAACGCCAGGAACAGATAGAGCAACTTATCCGCGAATGGGGCTTCCTGCCTTTCTTCAAGAATGGTATCTCTGGGTTCTCCATCGAGGAGATGACACCGCCCGAACTGCTCTTCGGTGACGATTTCCCCAACGGTCCATGGGGATGGAAAGGCCCCATCATTGCCAATTGGGAATCGGCCTATGGCAAGTTTTTCAAGGGCAAGGCTGGTTTCGTGAGCCTAGAATGGCTGCCCGACTTCATGAACTGGCGCCGTTCGCGCCTTCCGCTGAAGAAGCAGGACAAGGATGCACGCCACATCTACGAGGTACTGGTGGAGAACGAATCCATGCTTTCACGCCAACTGAAGAAGGCAAGCGGATTTACCCTTAGCCGCAAGCGCAGAACCTTCAACCCCGATGATCCAACTAGTCCTGTGGAGAACCCTAGAAACGGCATGGCATTCGATTCGCTGATAGCAGGATTGGAAATGGGCACACATGTCTGTATTGCCGACTTTGAATACCTCATTTCCAAGAAGGGTGAGCCCTACGGCTGGGGGCTGGCACGCTATTGCACACCAGAGACCATGTACCCCGACCTCTTCCCCTACGAGGACCTGATACAGGGTCGCACACCCAGACAATCCCGCAAGCGCATCCTTGACCATCTGTGCCAGATATTGCCCGATGTAGAACCCAGCAAGATAGAGAAACTCTTAGATTGATGAATACAGATCTTGATTTGACCATAACACAAGGCAAAACCTCTGACATAGATGCCATCGTGCGCTTCCAGGCAGACATGGCCATGGAATCGGAAGGCACAGTACTTGACAAAGACACACTTACCAACGGAGTAACCGCAGCCATCAACGACGAGCAAAGGGGCATATACCTTGTTGCCCGTGCAGAGGGCAAGCCCATAGGGAGCCTGATGCTGACACGCGAATGGAGCGACTGGAACAACCAATGGTACTGGTGGATACAGAGTGTCTACGTAATGCCTGAGTACAGGAAGAAAGGTGTATACAAAGCCATGTACGCCACACTGAAGGATATGGCACAGGAAAACGGAGTATCACAGATACGCCTATATGCCGACAGGACCAACCTTTCAGCACAACAGGTTTACCAACGCCTCGGCATGAGAGAAAGCCACTATCTGATGTTTGAGGAAACTATCAGCATATAACATTACGTCAAACACTAAACTACAATACATAAAGAATCATGAAGGTTTTACTGATAAACGGCAGCCCTCGCAAGAATGGCAACACCGCCACGGCCCTGGCAGAGGTACAAGGCCAACTAAAAGAAGAAGGTATAGAGAGTGAAATCGTGTGGATAGGCAACAAACCCATACGGGGATGTTGTGCATGTGGCCAATGCAAGGCCAAGGGATTAGGCCAATGCGTTTTCAATGATGACATATGCAACCAGATCTCTGCCAAGTTTGCCG
The DNA here is from genome assembly GCA_017628845.1 of Bacteroidaceae bacterium. Taxonomy (GTDB): domain Bacteria; phylum Bacteroidota; class Bacteroidia; order Bacteroidales; family Bacteroidaceae; genus Physcousia. The sequence continues at coordinate 27,499 of JAGBYI010000188.1, read as the reverse complement.
ACGCCGATGCCCTGATTGTGGGTTCTCCCGTCTACTATGGCCAACCCAATGGTGCCCTGCTCTCTATCATCCAGCGTGCCTTCTACTCCAACGGTGCAAGCATCTCCGGCAAGCCTGCCGCATCCATTGCCGTATGTCGCAGAGGTGGAGCAACAGCTGTCTTTGAGACGTTGAACATGCCCTTCCAGATGATGAACATGCCCATTGTCACCTCACAATACTGGAACATTGTATATGGCCGTGCCGAGGGTGAATCTGCTCTCGACGCCGAAGGTATGCAGACGATGCGCACCCTGGCCCGTAACATGGCATGGATGCTTAAGTCCACAGATGGCAAGCCCGCCCCTGGCCGTCCTGCCGACGAACCTTGGATAATGATGAACGTTATCAGATAGACATCTGTAAATTAACATAATATCATACAAAACTTATATAAATAATACAGGAAATGAAGAAAACCATTATCGCAACTACTATGGCACTGGGCATGGGACTCAGCGCCATGGCACAAAGCGCAAATCCGTTGCTGGAGCGCCGCTTCAACACTCCCTACGAGATTGCTCCATTCGAAAAGATTACCACCGAGAACTACCGCGAGGCATTCCTCCGTGGCATGGAGGAGCAGAAGAAGGAGATTGATGCCATTGTGAACAACACCGAGGCACCAACCTTCCAGAACACCATCGTAGCCCTGGACGAATCCGGCCAGTTACTCAGCCGCACCTCTGGTGTATTCTACGGACTTAGCCGCTCATGCTCCACACCCGAGTACCAGCAGTTGGAAAGCGAACTCTCTCCACTGCTCTCAGCTCATAGCGACTATATCAACATGAACGAGGCTCTGTTCCAACGTGTCAAGACTGTATTTGACAAGATGGAGACTCTGAACCTCAACACCGAGCAGAAGCGCCTTCTCGACAAGACCTACAAGGGCTTTGTACGTGGCGGTGCTCTCCTGGGCGAGGATGCCAAGAAGAAGATTTCTGAAATCAACCTTCAGTTGGCAAAGTTGCAATTGCAATTCACACAGAACCTCCTTCACGACACCAACAACACCTACGTCACCGTATCCGATGTCAACGAACTTGAAGGCTTGTCAGAAGGCGACATACAGAAGGCTGCTGCCCTGGCCGAGCGCACTGGCGCCAAGGGTCAGTACCGTTTCAACATGCAGCGCCCCAGTTGCAACCCAGTACTCCAGTATGCCAAGAACCGCGACCTTCGCCGTCAGGTGTACGAGATGTACAACAACCGTTGCAACCATGGCGACAAGTACGACAACAAAGCTATCTCGGCTCAAATCGTAGACTTGCGCCTGGAGTTGGCAAAGATAAAGGGGTTCAACACCTTTGCCGACATGCAACTGGAAACACGTATGGCCAAGAAGCCCGAGAATGTCTACAACCTGCTCGACCAGATATGGACACCTGCCGTGGAGGCTGCTGAGCGCGAACTGGACGACATACGCCAGATGATGCGCAAGGACGGCATCAAGGGCGAGCCCAAGCCTTGGGATTACATGTACTATCTGGACAAGGCAAAGCAGGAGAAGTTCAACATCAGCGAGGCAGAAGTAAGCGAGTACCTCGAGATAAACAACGTGATGCAGGGCATCTTCTGGACGGCCACAAAACTCTACGGCATCACCTTCCGCGAGCGCACAGAGGATTATCCCCAGTACCACAAGCAGCAACAGAGTTGGGATGTCATAGACGAAAACGGCAACCTCATAGCCATCTTCTATAGCGATATGTTCCCACGCGACGGCAAGGGTGCTGGTGCATGGTGCGGACGCTTCCGTGCCCAGTCATACGATGGCACCATGCGCATACAGCCTATTGTCACCAATGTGTGCAACATGACTCTGCCTGCTCAGGAAGGCGGTCCTGCCTTGCAAACCGTTGACAATGTGCTGACCATGTTCCACGAGTTCGGCCATGCCCTTCATTCCTTCTTCCGCGATGTCCAGTATCAGGGTGTTGGCGGTGTCGAGCGCGACTTCGTAGAGTTGCCTTCACAGATCAACGAGCACTGGGCTTTTGAACCCGAGGTGCTGCAACAGTATGCACGCCATTACAAGACAGGCGAGATTATCCCCAATGAACTTGTACAAAAGATTGATGCCAGCAGCAAATATGGTCAGGGCTTTGCTACGGTGGAATACCTTGCCGCCTCTTATGTGGACCTTGACCTGCATGTGCTCACCGAGATGCCCAAGAAACTGGACGTTATGAAGTTCCAGGCAGAGAAGATGAAGAAGCGTGGCATGCCCTCGCAGATTCTGCCACGTTATAGCGTAACAAACTTCTCCCACACCATGGGCGGAGGCTATAGTGCCGGTTACTACAGCTACATCTGGGCAGAGGTACTGGATGCCGATGCCTTTGAAGCATTCAAGGAGACAGGCAACATCTTCAACCAGGAGGTAGCTGCCAAGTTCCGCAAGGAGGTGCTCACACCTGGTGGCATCCTGCCCGGTGATGAAATGTACCGTCGTTTCCGTGGTCGCGACCCCAAGATTGACGGCCTGCTGAAGAACCGTGGTTTCCTCATGGCACAACCTGGCCAGAAGATTTCTACCGACAACAAGGCAGGAAAGTAAAGTAAACGGAAAACGGAAAACTGCGGACGCATGCGTCCCTACCGCTCACCGTTAAAGACCTCTCACCCGCTCACCGTTAATCGTTAATCGTTGCCATGCGCACATACATTGCCATAGACCTGAAGTCGTTCTACGCCTCCGTGGAGTGCGTAGAACGAGGTCTTAATCCGCTCACCGCCCTATTGGTGGTAGCGGACGAGAGCCGAACGGACAAGACCATATGCCTGGCCGTTACCCCGGCACTGAAGGCCTATGGCATCTCTGGACGTGCCCGTCTGTGGGAAGTGCGTCAGCGTGCCGGACACCTCAACTACATCGTCACTCCTCCGCGCATGGGACTCTATATGGAGTACAGCCAGAGGGTGACGGATGTTTATCTTAAATACGTTGCCCCCGAGGACCTTCACCGCTACTCCGTGGACGAGGTGTTCATGGACGTTACCAACTACATGTTCCTATACAAGGTTTCGGCTCACGAACTTGCCATACGCATCATTCGTGATGTGCTCCAGACAACGGGCATTACCGCTACGGCAGGCATTGGCGAGAACATGTATCTGGCCAAGGTGGCAATGGACATAGTGGCAAAGCGCATCCCTGCCGACGAGGACGGAGTGCGCATAGCCGAACTGTCCGAAGCCGAGTATCGTCGCCAACTATGGCATCATCGTCCCCTTACCGACTTCTGGCGCGTAGGGCGCAGGACAGCAGAAAAACTGGCCAGATATGGTGTCACCACCATGGGGCAACTGGCACGCATGTCGCTCTCCAGCGAACAGGTCCTGTACAAACTCTTCGGCGTCAATGCCGAACTGCTCATCGACCATGCCTGGGGATGGGAGCCTTGCCGCATCAGCGACATCAAGGCATACCACCCCAAATCGTCCTCCGTGTCCAGCGGACAAGTCCTAAACCACCCTTACCCTACCGACAGGACACGCGTGGTAGTTCGCGAGATGGCCGAGGCTCTGGCTCTCGACCTCCTCTCAAAGCATTTGCACACCACACAGATTGTCCTCACCATCGGATACGACATGGAGAACCTTGTGCGCGAAGACATCCGATGTCTCTATGACGGGCCCATCACCACCGACCACTACGGCCGTCAGGTTCCCCTTCATGCCCACGGAAGCCACAACTTCCACCTCCCCACCAACTCGGCACACCACATAACCGAGGCTGCCATGCAACTCTATAAGCGCATCATAAACCCCATCCTGCTCGTCCGCCGTATAAACATTACCGCCGCCAATGTTACATCGGAATCCGATGGCATGCATCGTGCCAAGGGAGGTGCTGTACAACTGGACCTTTTCTACGACCTCCCCGAGCAGGACAATCCGTCCACACCACAAGACGGGCAGGACACGAAAGAAAGACGGTTGATGAAGGCATCCCTTGCCATCCGCAAACGCTATGGAAAGAATGCTCTGCTAAAGGGAGTGAACTTCGATGAAGGTGCCACAGGACGCGAACGAAACAGCCAGATAGGAGGACATCGCAAATGAACGACTACGAAGACATTATCAACCTTCCCCATTGGAATCCCACAGGCCGGCGCCGTATGAGCATGGAGGCACGTGCCTCCCAGTTCGCACCCTTTGCCGCTCTGAAGGAAGGTGAGACCAGCGACTCCGTTGATACCACATCCACATGATACTGACATCCCTGATTATCATCTGCCTGCTTTCGCTTGCATCCGACATATATCTCTGGTATAGAGTAGTACGCCATTACACTTCCTCTTGGCGCTACCTGCACTGGTTACCACTTTGCATCATGGCCTTGCTGATAGTCATGATACTTACCGGTACCATGTTCCCGTGGATGTTCAGCCTTGGCATATACCTGTTTCTGCTTGCATGCCTGCCCAGTTGGTTTCATGCCCTCCTGGCACTGATACACATGCCAAGGGCAGGCTTGGCGCTGCGATTGGTGCTCATTGGCGTATCGCTCTATGGCATTACATACGGTTGGAAGCATCTGGTTGTCGTGGAGAAGGAAGTGGCATGCCAAACTCTCCCACCATCGTTCCAAGGCTTCCGCATTGCTCATATCTCCGACCTCCATCTGGGCACCTATACCTCACATCCTGAAATTGTGGAAAGAATTGTGGAGATGGTTAGCGAGGCTTCACCCGACCTTATTGTCTTTACTGGAGATATTGTCAGCACATCGCCCCAGGAACTTCGTCCATTCACAGAGACTCTTTCCCGCCTTCAAGCCCCTTATGGCATTGTCTCCATTCTGGGTAATCACGACTACTGCACCTATGGTCCCAGAAAATCAGCCTTCGAACACAAAGACCAACTGGAGGAAGTCATTACCATGCAGAGACAGATGGGTTGGAACCTGCTTATGAACGAACACATTGTCCTGCGCAATGGCAATGACTCCATAGCCATCATTGGCGTGGAAAACGACGGCCATCCGCCCTTTCCTGCACGTGCCAACCTCGGCAAGGCCACCGAAGGCATTTCAGCAGGATGCTACAAGATTATGCTCACTCACGACCCATCACATTGGCGTCGTGCCATACTATCCCACACAGACATTCCCCTCACCCTCTCTGGCCATACCCATGCCATGCATCTTCGCATAGGCGGATGGTCGCCCTCTACCCTGCTCTTTTCCGAATGGGGAGGCCTTTACAAAGAAAACAACCAGTACCTGCATGTCAACACAGGCACTGGTTCCAATATTCCATTCCGTCTGGGCGCATGGCCCGAGATAAGCATCATTACTCTCTCGAATGTAGATGCCAAGTAGGGCATACACATAGCGAGGGAGTTTAGTGTTATACCACAAAAACAAGTGTTACCTTTAACACCAATCGGTCATTAGTGTTATGATGACAATAGCCTTAATTTTTCAACCGTTTAGTTAAACCAAAGGAGCGGACTTAACAGACGCAGGAATGAGCGCATTAATAATCCGAAGAAAGACTGGGAGAACATGGCTGTCTTTGATGAAATTTCCCCACATCAATTAACTCTTTTCTGAATTGGGGGGCTTGGAATTTGAAAATAAAAATCTCAACCTCATAAACACTGCGATTGAGACACACTTTTATACACTTTTATATTTTTTTCGGACACCAATAATAAATATACGGGAATAACACAAAGGTTAAGTACTCCTGTATTTGCTTGTATAGTGAAAATTTACTACCTTTGTAGTGTAAATTTGAAAATCCTAAGATAAGGCATTAATTATGAGTTACGGATTACTGAAAGGTAAGAGAGGAGTCGTTTTCGGTGCATTGAACGAACAATCCATCGCGTGGAAAGTGGCCGTAAAGGCTGTGGAAGAGGGTGCTTCTATCACTCTGTCAAATACAGCCATAGCAATCAGAATGGGACAGGTGAAAGACCTGGCAAAGCAGCTGAACTGCGAAGTGATACCAGCCGATGCAACAAGCTACGAGGATCTGCAAGAAGTGTTCCGCCGTTCGCAGGAAGTTCTTGGCGGTCAGATAGATTTTGTCCTTCACTCCATAGGAATGTCGCCCAACGTTAGAAAGGGACGCACATACGACGATCTGGATTATGGAATGCTGGACAAAACACTGGACATCAGTGCCATATCTTTCCACAAGATGCTACAGGCAGCCAAGAAACAGGATGCTATAGCCAAGTACGGTTCCGTCGTGGCACTGACCTACATGGCAGCACAACGCACTATGTTCGGCTACAATGACATGGCTGACGCCAAGGCCTTACTGGAATCTATAGCACGTAGTTTCGGATACATCTATGGACGCGAACACCATGTGCGCATCAACACCATTTCTCAGTCTCCCACAAAAACCACGGCAGGAAGCGGAGTGAAGGGCATGGACAAATTGTTTGATTTTGCCAACCGCTTGTCTCCCCTTGGCAATGCCAGTGCCGACGAATGTGCCGACTACTGTATGGTAATGTTCTCCGACCTGACACGCAAGGTAACAATGCAAAACCTTTTCCACGACGGTGGTTTCTCCAGTATGGGCATGAGTTTGCGAGCCATGGCCACCTATGAAAAGGGACTGGAGGAATATATGGACGAGAACGGAAACATCATCTACGGATAACATATCTCTGTACACACACTAAACAATTACACATAACCCTGATGGAAGAGCAAAGGACCACCACCCCACCCCGAAAAACAGAAGACAACGGAGGAATAATGCTAATGCTGGTGATATTTATTCTGGCAGGGGCCTTCTCTTCTATAGCACAGGAGATGGGGTGCGTGGACAGTATGGTGAACCTAACGTTGGCCTTATTGCCAGGAGACTTCATCCTTGTGGGAATGTTCGTGGCTGCATGCATTGTTTCTATAAGTATAGGTACCAGTTGCGGAACTATAGCGGCACTTACCCCAATTGCAGTAGGATTAGCTACGGCAACATCCACCAACGTGCCTATGGTTACAGCAGTGGTGGTGGGTGGAAGCCTATTTGGCGACAATCTGTCCTTCATTTCCGACACGACCATAATGGCCACCAAGACACAAGGATGCAGAATGTCAGACAAGTTCAAGGCCAACATCCTCATTGCCCTGCCGGCAGCACTTCTGACATTGGTGTCATACATATTCCTTGGATATGGGATAGAATCGCAGACAGAACCGAATATAGGTAATCTGTTGGGGATACTTCCCTATCTGACTGTATTTGGGCTGGCATTGGGAGGAATGAACGTTATATGGGTGCTGATAACAGGCATACTGACAGCTTCGATCATTGGTCTGTACTCCGGAAGTATGGACATGACATCCATATGGGAATCCATGAAAAAGGGCATATTGGGCATGCATGACCTGATTATTGTCACGATCATAGCAGCCGTGATAATAGACCAGTTGCGCAAGCGAGGTGTCATTGACTGGGTGACAATGAACTTGGGACGCATAGTTTCATCTAACCGGGGTGCCGAACTGAGTATTGCTGGTGCCGTGGTTGCTGTAGATATGCTCACGGCCAACAACACCATCGCCATTCTAGCCGTAGGACCTGTAGCACGCAGCATCTCGTACAGATACGGCATTGATGCCAAACGCGCAGCATCCATACTGGACACCATGTCCTGCTTTGCCCAGGGCATCATCCCATGGGGGGCACAACTGCTTATTGCCGCCGGTCTGGCATCTATAAACCCGTTGGACATAATACCTTATCTATACTACCCGTACATACTGGGGACCATCACCATCATAAACATCATCTTCCACAAGAAGAATAAATAACAGACACATATCCACATGAGAAGAACCCCTTTTGGCATATTATTTACATGCCTGATTACCTTAGCGTTGGCAACCTTAGCATCATGCGTTCAGAAAAATAACCAGGAAAACAGGAAAGAGGAGGAAGCACCACTTGCAACCGACTCAATGCACATAAGCAAGAGTTCGGACAATATCATCTCCATTGACTATGACTTCCAATTCCTCGTACCAGGAAGCATCGTAGCAGATAGCATTAATGCCAAAATCAACGAGCAATGCATCTCAGGTAAGCACGACGCTAACATACGCACGTCCATCACCCAAGCCTTGGAGAAGGAAATCGATGCTTTGAAGAACGAAGTTATGGAATTCTATGATCCCGACGATGAGACATTCGGTGATATAAAATATCACGTATGTAGAAAAGGACGTTTTGTACCAGATGCCGCAGACACGGTGATAGTGTACCAGCATGCTATAGACATGTACACCGGAGGAGCACACGGCTCATACGCCACATCCACACTGAACTTTTCAAAAAGGACAGGTCTTGCCATAAGTATAAACGATGTACTGGATACCACACAGGAACAGGCCATACTCGGCACCATGCTAGCAAAACTTCTAAAAGACAATGCATGCACCACACGCGAGGAACTGATAGAGAAAACTGGCATACTGGGTCTCGGGGAGCTGTATCTGACAGAGAATTTCCAGCTTGGGAAGGATAGCATTACATTCTGCTTCGGGCAATATGATATTGCACCCTATGCCAGCGGCATCACATACATTAGTCTCAGTTATGACTCGCTGAGGCAATACTTTAAGAACAACTAAAAGGATACTATGGAACTCATTAACAAATACTTCCCACACATAACGGAAGAGCAACGCCAACGCTTTGCTGCATTGGATGCCCTCTACAGGGATTGGAACTCAAAAATCAACGTAATTTCGCGCAAGGACATAGATAACCTGTATGAACACCACATCCTGCACTCCTTGGGAATTGCCCAGATAATCAACTTCAAATCAGGTACGCGCGTAATGGACCTCGGCACAGGGGGAGGTTTCCCTGGTATTCCACTGGCCATCATGTTCCCTGAAGTGCACTTCCATCTTGTGGATAGCATTGGCAAGAAGATACGCGTATGCGACGAAGTGCGCACGGCTTTGGGACTGACAAATGTCACCACGGAATGGACACGTGCCGAAAACCTGAAGGACAAGTACGACTTCGTGGTATCAAGAGCAGTAATGCCCCTGTCCGACCTGGTGAAACTTGTACGCAAGAACATTGCCACAAAAACACAGAACGCCATGCCCAACGGGCTCATCTGCCTGAAAGGCGGAGAACTGGCAAACGAGGTTCTGCCCATGAAGGCACACACTCTCATCACAAGCCTGAGCGATTACTTCGAGGAAGAATTCTTTGAAACAAAAAAAGTGGTATATGTTTCATTATAAACGCTTCGTAGTCAACCCCATCGAGGAAAACTGCTACATCATTTGGGACGACATCACCAAAGAGGGTGCTATCGTGGATTGTGGTGCATGGACAAAAAGCGAACATGCAAGAATAGATGATTTCATTAACGAAAACAGCATAAACCTGAAGTATTCGTTGCAGACGCACATGCACTTTGACCATTGCCTGGGGCTAGGTACCCTCTGCTGTCAATATGGTATCGTTCCCATGTGCCATCCGGCAGAATTGCCAATATACCAGGCTGCCCCCGACATGGTACAGAAATGGTTCCGGATAGACATATCTGACAACCTGCCCCAAATCAAAGCATCAATAGGCGAAGCATCCTTGCTGAAATTGGGAGATATTGCCATACAAGTGCTCCACACACCCGGACATACACCAGGCGGAGTGTGCTATTACATAGCAGCGGGAAGGATTGTCCTCACTGGTGACACTATCTTTCGTATGGGAATTGGACGAACCGATTTGCCAGGAGGCAACTACCAACAGGAACTGGAAAGCATCGGCAATAAGATTTTCACCCTTCCACAAGACACCGTAATCCTACCCGGACACGGTCCCGAAAGCACTGTAGGAGAAGAGATAGAATCCAACCCTTACCTGTAAAACATCAGAAAGGAAGTCCTACAGCAAAGTGGAAGGCGAAATCGCGCTTAAAATTAGGATTTATTAGAGGATAGTGCCGCTCACTATCCTTATATGCAGGATTTATTGCCTTCATTCCAGCATCAAAGCGCAGAAGGAAATAATTCAGGTTCAGTCTCAATCCAAGACCGTATGCTACCGCAATCTGCTCCCAACACGTTTCCCATCTGAACTGGCCTCCAGGCTGGTCCTTATAGTCGCGCAATGTCCAGATGTTGCCAGCATCCACAAACAGGGCACCATCCACCTTCCAGAACAGGTGCATACGAAGTTCCACACTCATATCCAACTTGATATCGCCAGTCTGGTTGATGAAGTCTATGTTGCCGTCAGAACCCATGAAAGAACCAGGACCAAGACTACGGACACTCCAACCACGCACACTATTGGCCCCACCACTGAAGTAACGCTTCTCGTAAGGCAAAATGTCGCTATTACCGTATGGACATGCTATGCCCAATGCAAAGTGCATGGCCATGCTGGCCCTGTTGGAGAAACGGATACTCTTACATATGTCAAAGTCGAACTTAGCATATTGGGCATAGGCTATGTTGAAGAGCGTGCGCTGTCCGTCCTCGTTTACCTTTGTTTCCGCAAGATTGCATATTCCATGAAGAAGGTTGCCGGCCGTTTCCACTCCCAAACGCAAAGTATAGGCATCCTTTCCATATATCCCCATAGGAGTAGCAAGACCTACACTTGAATACAGGTACTGATATCCTAATTTGACGATGAATAGGTTCTTGTAATTGTAGGCAATGATGGCATTGCGACTTTCCGGATTACGGATGTATGTATCGTAGAAAGTATCGCTAATCCAGGGCATGAACACATAGTTCACATCAAGCAAGTCAAAACGGTGCTGCTCCTTGCCGTTTGCACCGCCCCACCTGTACTTCCATGCTCCTGTAAGCACACGACGGTGAAACTCAGGACGGTCCTGGCTGGCATATGTCAGGTTAAATTCGGTCGAAGCTTTGGACTTACGTCTGAAATCTCTTGAGAGGAACGGAAAAATGAAATCCGGAAATTGCATACCAGCATCTATTCCATACTCGAAATAATTTTGGTCGGCATATCCCTCCAATCCTCTGATAGCCTCAAAAGCAGTACGTAATTTCAGGGAGAAAACCTCAGAACCATGAAAAACATTCCTGTTCTGGTATGTAAAGTTCAACGCGGCCCCAAAATCTCCTGCCGTATTGGTTCCGTCAAGTCCCAACTGGATACTATTCAAACGCGCTGGCGTGATGATTACGTTCACTTCCAAAGATGAACTGTCCTGCACATTAGGTTCCATACGGACATTTGTCGATGCCACGGCCGGCAATCGGTTCAAACGACTATAAGTGTCGGTGAGGTTTGATTCGCGATAAATATCGCCAGGTATCAAACTGACACTATTGTTCAGGATAGATTTTCTAATCCATATCGGCGAACCGTTACTTCTATCGTACTTGAAAGAAACATTCCCAACTGTGTATTTTCTATGACTCTGGGATTGGTTTACCGTAGGGTCCATGTATTCAGACACAAGCATCCTCAGACGTACATCGTTGGTTCCAGCCATAGTGTCAGCCTCATAACTTATGAAGTCACGGTTGAAAGCATAATAGCCATTATCATTCATGTGCGCGGTAATGCGCGAACGCTCCTGATTAAGAATATTGGCATCAAACGGCATTCCCTTCTTCAGGAGAGTGGCATCGGCGATACTTGCTATTTCCCTGGATATAACCGTGTCCGACACATTTACCTCAATGCTGTCTATATAGTAACATCTGCCCGCAGATACATTGTAGCATACCTGAACCTTGTGCCCTTTGTACTTTTCCTGAGTACTTACCTCTGCATGCAGGTAACCCATATTGAACAAGGCATCATGTATACGTAGCTTGCTTCGCTCTGACAACGTGGAATCATACACAACAGGTGCTTCACCCATACGGCGCAGAAACCTATTAACGGCGCTATTGCTTTTGGGGCTTGATATGAGATATATACCCAAAGGCAACTTCACCATGGACATCCACCGAGAATTGGGCTGCTGCCTGAGATATCCCGACAACATCGAAGGACTGATATCGGCAGAGTCAACCGATATGCTTACCTTGTCCAGCAAATACTCGTCCTCGGCAAGGTACTTTTTGCTACTACATGAACATAGGAGCAACAGGAATCCCAAAAGGATTCCCGTACGCTCCAAACCTTTATATCGTCTTCCTGCTTTTATAATACGCAATAAGCTCTTGTGCCAATGAGGTAAAATTCGGAACGACTATTCCTCGCCTTCCTCTATGGAAAGACCTGAGAAGTCGTCATCTTCTTCATCTACACGGTTCTTGGCACCTTCAGTGAAACTGCTGTAATACATCTCGTCCATCTGATCATCATCAGGGCTGTTATCCACCTCATCATCATTGCCCTGCTCCAAATCATCGGAAAAATCATCATCGTCATCATCGTTTTTTACAGGAGTCTTACGCAAGTTGCCGTCCTCATCGTATTTATCCTCGCTCATTCTTATCTTTGCCAAAGGTTCCTTCTTCTTTGCAAAAATGGCTTCTACCCAAGTTCCTTTCTCTATTTCAAGGACATCAAATCCTTGGGCCACCTTTCTCTCCAAGGTTCCGCCAGAAGCGTGTATTCTGCTGGCTGGCAAAGTGGTGGTACTTATATCAAAACCGCTCAGTATGATGTCCTTCAGACTCAACGCAATGCTATCCCATCCACCACCGAAGTTACGGTCAATAAGTTCCAGCAAAGTGGCCGTGGTTATATGGCGTATATTTTCATAACTGAGGTCGGTCAATCTTGTTATGTATTTCTTGCGAATAGCCACCCACCCCTTTCTTTCATTGCAGTGACGGAATGTGGTCCATTCGGAATTCTCATATTTTGCCTTTTCTCGTGGATCGTCAGGGTTGTAATGTACAACTTCAAAACTCAGTCTTATGACATTCAGCAACTTGTCCTCGCTGGTTGCAAAACTGCCCTCAAGTTTCTCTGAATCCCAAGCCTTCTTGATGTCCTGTTCTGTCAGTTTCCACACGTTTGTAGAATTCAGGTCAAGGATGCTTTCTATTATGGTTTCCTGTTTCATATATAACTATAATGTATTATTTCTTATTCTGTATTGATTGGTTGTTATGACATTTGTCTGTAATCTTTAGCCAATCCGCCCTCACTGGTTTCCTTGTAAAGGCTTGGCAAGTCATGCCCTGTCTGCTTCATGACGTCCACCACCTTGTCAAACGACACACGGTGTACACCATCTGTAAAACTACTATATATGTTTGCATCCAAAGCACGTGCTGCTGCATAAGCGTTACGTTCTATACATGGAATCTGAACAAGTCCGCAAACCGGGTCGCAAGTCATGCCCAAATGATGTTCCAAACCCATCTCTGCCGCATATTCTATTTGTGCAGGTGAACCGCCGAAGAGTTGGTTAGCGGCAGCCGAAGCCATAGCACATGCCACACCAACCTCGCCTTGACAACCCACCTCGGCACCTGATATCGAAGCATTCGTCTTCACCACATTACCGAACAAGGCTGCCGTTGCCAAAGCCTTGAGGATACGCTGTTCGGAAAAATCGCGGCTCTTCCATAAGTGATAAAGTACACCGGGAACAACGCCACAGGAACCGCAGGTTGGTGCTGTGACAATTTTGCCACCGGAAGCATTTTCCTCGCTGACGGCCAAAGCATAGGAGAACACGAGACCGCGAGTTCTAAGGTTATCCTTGTACCCCATAGCTTTTACATGATATGAGTATGCCTTGCGACGGAGATTTAGCGGTCCAGGAAGTACTCCTTCGGCATCCAGACCACGCTCAACAGCTTGTAGCATGGTGTGCCACACTTCGCGAAGATAGTCCCATATTTCTGGTCCTTCACACTCCTCAACATATTCCCAATATCCTTTGCCAGACCACTCGCAATACTGAAGAATCTCCGTCATGGTGTTCATGCTATATACCTCGGGGAGTTCAATGCTGTCATTACCTTCCTCTGCTAAAGCTCCGCCTCCAACACTAAACACTGTCCATGCCTCTACAAACGCCTCGTTACTCATGACTTCAAATTTCATTCCGTTGGGATGGAAGTCAAGGAATTCCTTTGACCATATTATTTCAGTCTTGCCTTCACCAAGAACATCCAATATTGCACGATCTGTCATGTGTCCCTTTCCTGTGGCAGAAAGAGATCCATAGAGGGTAACACGATATGCTGCAGCTTCGGGGAAACGTTCCTTATAGAGTTCCGCGGCCTTGCGCGGACCCATAGTATGACTGCTGGAAGGTCCTATACCTATCCTATATAATTCACGTATGCTTTTCATTGGGGATACGAATAGATTGCATGATACCTGAGTTTTCCTCCTACCTTTCCAGAATTGGCAGAGCCGCCGTTCATGGGATGGAAATTAGCAAGGTCGGTAAAAATGCTACCGAGATACGGTTCTTCATGAGAAGTCTGGTCACTATAGTCTACCATGGAATTCTGGTTGCCGTGTGCATCAAAGTAGAACTCGCAAGCCGTTTCTACCTTAAAGTAGGAATACGGTTCCGTTACAGCCGGCAGAGTAAATGTTGCATAAGGATCTTCCCAGCCAGTATAAGAACTGTTAGCCAAGGATATTGCAGGTTTGTCCAACTCCTTAACTATAGGTTCACCACTCTCGGGATATATGGTACAACGGACATAAATGGTACCAGACACCTGACCGATGTGCTTGCCTTCATTCTTCCTTACTGCATATACCTTTATATCGTCACCTGGCAAAAGTGCGCCACGCTCTATCTGCTCATACTCTCCTGCCTGTCCACCATCTATGGCTCTCTTCACCGCATAGTTAAATCCCTTCCAACTGGGAGGTGTAACTGTCGGGCCGATGTTGCTTTCAGAACATGATATCGCCAGAATTGCCAATAAGGCCACAAAGAGAAACTTTATTTTGCTTTTCATAATCCTTAGTTGTTTATTATTAGGTAAGTAAGTCTTTTCCTTAGGTTTAGTATATCAGATTGTCTATATAGGGATTGTGCTCATTGTTTATGAAAGCGTTCAGTTCCTGATTTAGACGCTGAACTGGCAGGCCCATCACATTATAGTAGGACCCATTGATACTTGTCACTCCCACATATCCAATCCATTCCTGTATGCCGTAGGCTCCGGCCTTGTCAAGGGGGGCATAAGTATCTACATAATGCTTTATCTGTTCTTCGGTAAGGTTTGCAAACGTCACCTCTGTTACGCAGGAAAAGGTGTGTGTACGGTCAACGGTGCGTAAAGTCACACCAGTAATAACATGGTGAGTCTTTCCAGAAAGTTTGCGCAGCATGGCGCAGGCTTCCCGGGCATTGGCAGGTTTGCCCAGCACCTGACCATCAAGATATACTATAGTATCAGCGGCAATCAGCAACTCCTCATCAGCCAAAGCATAGGCAGATGCCTTTTTGCTGGAGATGTGCTCTGGGATTCCTGTCATTGTCAATCCCTGGGGATAAGTCTCGTCTATCCCGTCTAATATACGAACTTCAAAATCCATTTCCAGCGCGCCAAGCAGTTCCTTGCGGCGTGGAGAATTAGATGCAAGTATTATTTTCATATTATATGTCTTGTTTACGTATGCGTTAATTCTATTCATTTACCATCCGAAAGCCTGACGGTCAGCCATCCATTTTCCCTGGGCCTTCAGAACTTGTTCTATCACATCCCGGCCACATCCCATACCTCCCGGAAAATGGCTTATGTAAAGCGATATTTCGCGTATCTCGGTTGCGGCATCCTTTGGGCAGCAGGGACATCCGCATCGTTTCATCACCTCGTAGTCTGGAATATCGTCACCCATATACAGGACGTTCTCATCCTTCAGACCGTATTTTTCCAGAAGCGCCTCATAGGTTTCTATCTTCATGCAACATCCCAAATGCACTTCCTTGCATCCCAGGCTCTCGTACCTGCGTCTTACAGCCTCATGATTGCCACCTGTTATTATGGCTATCGGCAATCCTTGCTTCAATGCAAGATGAATGGCATACCCGTCCTTGACATTGGCACTGCGTACGGGTTGTCCGTCTTCGCCGACCGGTATGGCAGAAGAGCTAAGCACACCATCCACATCAAAGGCCAGAAGTCTGATTTTACTTAAGTCGTAGTTTATCATTGCACACTCCTCTCACTTGTATGAGTAACATGTATTGATTCGCTCAGCAGGCGATAAATCTCTCTGTACCTCGGTTCGTGCAACATGTCCATGTGCCTTTGCATTACATTCTCATCCCATCGCAATGCCGGTCCCGTCTGTGCCTCATGTGGTGTCAGCGTATGTATCTTGGCTACGGTTTCCTCTATCAAAGGGAACAGCATCCTGAATGGAATGCCTTGTGCTTTCATCACGTCGTGAGACAATTCAAAGAGATGATTCACAAAGTTGCAGCACAACACCGCGGCAAGATGAATGGTCTTACGTTGCTCGCTATTCATGGGCATCTGGGTATCTGAAATAGTAGCAGACAATATGCTCAGCATTTTCATATCTTCCTCCGACGAGGCTTCAAGGAATAGTGGAACTTGTCTGAAATCCACAGCTCTGTCCATGGAAAAGGTCTGCATTGGATACATTACTCCGCGACGCACCGATGGTATAGCATCAATGGAAATGCTTCCCGATGTATGCAGGACCAGGGCATTGCTATCCGCAAACTCTGATGCTACAGCGGATATGGCATCGTCCTTTATGGACAATATCACCACTTCGGCATCAGTTGGGACGGCCTGTATGCGTTTTCTGCCTCCGCACATAGTCATATCATGACCGGCAGATGCCAGTGCCCGAGACAGGTGAGTGGCCACCCTACCCTTTCCTATTATTGCTATCTTCATCCCGTACTAACGTCCTATCCGATATTACTTCCTCACCACCTTTTCCTGCTTCAGGGCTTCTATCTTTTCCATATTCTGCCCCTTGCGTTCCATGCCTTTGTATCCTAAGGCAATTAGGCACACAATGCGTTTCTCTTTTGGCAAGGAGAGTATTTCACGCACAATATCCTCGCTGTCTCGTCCCTCGGCATCCTTTCTCTCACGTACCTGCACCCAGCATGCTCCAAGCCCGAGGTCTTCTGCCTGAAACAGCATGGACATTGCGGCAGTAGAAGCATCCTCGATCCACACGTCACTGATCTCCGGTTCTGCCATTACCGCTATTGCACATGCTGCTTCTGCCACAAACTGGCTGCCCATGGCTTTGCATCGGGACAGGCGGCCGAGCAGTTCGGCTGACTCCACCACACAAAACGAGTAACTATGAAGTCCCTTGCTGGTGGGTGCCATAAGGGCTGCATCCAGAAGGCTTTGGATATTCGTTTCGCTTACTTTGTCTGAGGTATATTTCCTGTGCGAACGGCGTTTTTTGGCCAATTCAGAAAAATGTTCCATTCTTTCTTAGTATATTTGCACGCAAAGATACGAAAAAAATGCCACAGAAAAATAAGAAAACGGGCTATTTTTACGTTATAACAGCATGAAACGAATACTAATCTGCCTTTTTAGCATCATATCTTCATTTGCCGCATACGCTGCAGATAGCATCAAAGTCGACCTGAAAGGACGCGTCATAGACGAGAACAACGAACCTGTAAGCTTGTGTCTCATAAAGGTGGAGGGACAGACGGCAGCCACCACGGCCGATTTGGATGGCAAATACAAACTCTCCTTCAATTCCGCCGATTCCGTTGTCATTACCTACCGGATGATGGGATACCGCACCAGGCGGCGTGTCCTGAAAAAGCCACAGGGTTCTCTGACCCTGAACATTGTCATGTATAGCAGTTCCATGGATATCGGCGAGGTGGAGGTAAAGGAGTTGCGCCGACAGATGGGGCAGACACAGGATTTGAATACAGAGGAACTGAAACGCATGCCGAGCACAACCGGCAATGCCGTGGAAGACCTGGTTGCCACACAAGCGGGTGTTTCGCAACATAACGAACTCTCCTCGCAATACAACGTGAGGGGCGGCTCGTTCGACGAAAACTGTGTGTACATAAATGGAGGAGAAGTCTACCGTCCCCTGTTAATCAGAAGCGGAGAGCAGGAAGGTCTTTCTGCGATAAACCCCTATATGGTGGACAAGGTGCGCTTCAGCGCGGGTGGCTTTGAGGCGAAATATACCGACAAGATGTCCTCCGTACTGGACATAGAATACCGCAAGCCCACCAAGTGGGAAGGCGACCTTGCCGCATCGCTGCTGGGGGCATCGGCGTATATGGGATGGGGCAACAAGAAGGTTTCCCTTTCACACAGCCTCAGATACAAGACCAACTCGTACATGCTGGGAGCGTTGGAAACGGATGCCGAATACTCCCCAAACTTCATCGACTATCAGGCATACCTGTCCTGGACACCGGCAAGAGACTGGACCGTGGACGTAATCGGATACATCTCGCACAACAACTACAAGTTCACTCCTGCCACACGAGAAACAAGTTTCGGCACCATGGAGAACATACACAACTTCAAAGTGTATTTCGACGGATGGGAGCAGGACCTTTTCCAAACTTTTTACGGCACGGCCAGGATAAAACGAAAGATTAAGGACAAGCACGCCATATCCTTGAATTACACAGCTTTCAGCACTCGCGAAAGGGAGACTTACGACATACAGGGACAGTACTGGCTGTCCAACACAAGCACCGCCACTGAACTGGCCGTGGGAACCTACATGGAGCATGCCAGAAACATGCTGAACAGCAGCCAGCACAGCCTGAAACTGACATACGATTACCGGCACAAGAACCACCACGTTGAAGCGGGAATAGGGTTCAGGCACGAGAGCGTAGCCGAACGTTCAAGGGAGTGGGAATATCGCGACAGTTCCGGCTACTCCATGCCTCATAAACCAGAGGCGCTGGAGGTAATTTACAATCTGCGCAGCGAGAACAGCCTGTCTTCCAACCACATGGAAATGTATGTCCAGGACACTTGGAGACGCGAAACATCAAAGGGGATTTTCAGCCTTAACTATGGTCTGCGAATGTCCTACTGGTCATGGAACGGAGAATGGCTCTTCTCTCCACGCGCCAGTCTCACATATATCCCCCAAAAACATGACAACATGACCTTCCGACTGGCTACAGGATTGTATTACCAACGACCCTTCTACAAGGAACTCCGCGACACCATCAGCAACGGTGCAACTACAATAGTGCAACTGAACAAGAACATACAGTCGCAACGCTCGTTCCAGATTATTGCAGGATACGAATACAGGTTCAAACTTGGCAAACGTCCGTTCCTTTTCTCCACTGAACTATACTACAAGGCCCAGGACCGTCTGAACCCTTATACCGTGGACAATACGAAAATTGTGTATTACGGACGCAACTGTGCCACCGGAAACGTAATGGGCGTAGACTTCAAACTTTATGGCGAATTTGTGACAGGAACCGATTCATGGCTTACCTTTTCATTAATGCGCGCACGCATGAACCTGAACGGGCAGGACATTCCACAGCCCACCGACCAGACATGGTCGCTAAATATGTTCTTCTCTGACTATTTTCCAAACACTACACGCTGGAAACTGAACCTGAAGGCATGCTTTGCCGGAGGTTTGCCCATAGGCGCGCCCCATACCGGACTTGAAGAACATGTCTACCGTTCCTCTGCCTACAAGCGTGTGGATGTGGGCCTAAACTTCCGTGCGCTCAACAACGAAGACCACCACCTGCACAAAAACCCCATACGCAACATTTGGTTAGGATTGGATTGCCTGAACATTTTCGGTTTTGACAATGTAAGCGGATACTACTGGGTAACGGATGTGAAAAACGACCAGTATGCCGTACCTAACTATCTGACCGGGCGCATGGTAAACTTTAGGGTTAATATAGAATTCTAACCTATATCTTACAACACCCATCGTCTTTTTTCGTTGCCTGCCTGAAAGACTTGCAGAAACAACACTCATATCCATAACCAAGAGCGGATTTTAGACGTCCCGAGGACAAAGGCTTGACGTCTCGAGGACCGAGGCTTGACGTCCCGAGGACTGAGGCTTGACGTCCCGAATCCATTTTGTGTCCTTGTGGTACCATTAGTTTCTATGTGCAGATTAGGCGCCTCGAAGCATCAGGGACGTGCACCGCACATACGACCTCTACCATTGGAAGGAAGAAAATAAGTATACGTATAAAAACTACCGCTTGTTGTTTGCGGAATGTTTCTTTATAAGGTTGTAAGACTGATACAACCCCATCTCGCCGGCCTTGGAGAAATCGGCAAGCCCTTTGTCTGTGTCATTGTTCAGGATGTGCACCACACCGCGGTTGAAGTATGCCTCTGGCATTTCCGGGTCCCTTTCCAGTGCCTCGGTGTATGAATTTATGGCAGACGGATAATCCTTCAACTTTACGTATATGTTGCCCATATTGAATGAGGCATACGGAAAATCAGGCAAGGAGTTGGCGCAGAACTTCAGGTCCTGGATAATCTCGAAATAGCACAGGCGAAGTTCGTTCTCATTGACAGGTTGTGCCTCTATCTGAGAGGTACGCACTTGGGCACGCATGAAGTGATACAACGGATTTATCCCAGGAACGGAAACTACAAGAGAATCAAGGACAGACATGGAAGACTCGAAGTCCCTTACAATATAGTAGTCCATCACCAGTTGGCAATTCTGGCCCATTACGATGTCTTGTACTATCCTCTTCTGGTGGAATTCCATGTGGGTGCTGTCCAGTGCCACTTCTTCGCTACAGACAAGAAGATTCTGCTCGAGTTTGTTTTCCTCAGAAAACTCCTCCACGTTCTTGCTGTATGGCATGTAGCGGCGTGTGGGGTGTTCCTTGGCATAGAATCCGAGCACATACATGGGAAGGCACTTCAGTTCAGTTTGCCTGTTCTGCACACGGCCACGGAATTCTGTGGCATATTTGTCCAGGTCTGACTGCTCATCGTCTACCACAAGTTTGTTGTAGTCCTCAATATTGCGCTCGCTCTTTTTTCGGGTGGTCTTCTGCACCTTGTATGTTCCAGTACGGACCTCCATTTCTGCCTTCAGCACGCGGTATTCATCGCGTTCGGCACCATAGACATCACCTATCTTGCGCAGGATTGATGCACGCTGGCGATATCCGGCCCAGAACTGCGGATAGGATTCTATTACAGTACTAATGTCGCGGATGGCACCACGATAGTCGCCAGTTCTGTCCAGAAGAATGGCCCTGTTATACAGAGCAATCATATTGTCTGGCTCAACCTGAAGGACGAATCCAAAATCATCTATTGCACGGTTATCATCACCAACCTGTGCTCGGAGCAAGGCACGGTTATAGTGCGCTACATAGTTCCCTGCATCTATCTCTATGGCCTGGTCGTAATCGGACATGGCACCCCTGATGTTGTTCTGCTGGAAGCGGGCCAATGCCCTGTTGACGTACAGGCCTGGAATTCGCGGTTTCTGCATAATGGCCATATCCAAGGCCATTTCGGCATCGGCATACTCCTCACGTTTCATCAGCATGGCCGACTTCATGCTCCACGCCCCTCCATCATAGTTGTCAAGCACCAGAGCACTATCCACCCACTCCTCAGCAAGCAAAGTATCCTTCCTGGCCAAGGAGACCTGGGCTTTCATCGTACATTGGGAAGACTCTCTTGGCCATAGGGTCATCATGCTGTCAAGGGCAGAATCTGCCTGCTCGTACTTTTCCAGTTCCATATAGCAAAGCACCATATTGTGCCAGTTGTTCCTTTCCATGGGATTCTGTTCCAGAGAAGCACGATAATCCTCAACCGCCTGGTCATAACGCTCCATATTGACCCGGCACAGGCCACGCAACGTATAGTATTGCGCATTGTACGGACGTCGGTCCAAGGCCAGCGAACAGTCAGCCTCGGCACCGGCATAATCCTCGAGATAGAATTTTGCCAGTCCTCTGTAGAAATAAGGATCGGAAAGATATGGCTTGGCAGTTATTACGGAATTGAAACGCTGTATGGCCAGCACATAATCCTCGTAATAAAGGGCATTGCGTCCCATGAGCATCACCCTGCTCGTATTTATCTGCGAGAAGGATGAGGCACAGCATGCAATAAAGCATACCAACAAGGTTATCAGGCGCTTTGTCATCTTACACAAAAACATTATCTTCCACACCTCCCAGTTAGCCGAGGGAAGGCATCATTATCAAAAATAGGGCCGCGATTACTTTCTCAAAGGCTTTACTTTGTAATCAGCACTGAACATGCCCTTCACCAGTTGTTTCAACTTTGGTGCCATCAACTGGCGGCGGAGACCCTTGAGGTGGTCGGTATACACCACTCCGTCCAGATGGTCGAACTCGTGCTGCATGACGCGTGCCAGGAAACCGTCCACCCACTCCTCGTGCTCCTCGAAATTCTCGTCCAGATAAGACACTCTGATACGTGTGGGGCGTGTTACCTTCTCGGAAAGACCAGGCAGGGAGAGACAGCCCTCCTCCTGGGTTTCCATAACGGTGTCGTCCACCTCCTCTATGTAGGGGTTGATGAACGTGCGTTTGTAGCCCTCATACTGGGGTTCCTCCTCGCTGATGCAATCAAGGTCGATAATAGCCAGACGGATGGGCAGTCCCACCTGTGGAGCCGCCAGACCTACACCATGGCTTCTGCCCAGCGTGTCCCACATGTCCTGGATAATCTGCTTCAGATTGGGGTAATCGGCATCTATCTCTTCGGTCTCCTTGCGAAGGACAGGCTGGCCGTATGTATATATCGGTAGTATCATTTACTTTCTTACTTTTACTTTTCAAAACCTGCGCCTCTCCATCCATCCCTGAAGGATGATGGTAGCGCTTATCTCATCCACCAGTGCCTTGTTCTGGCGTGCCTTGCGGCCTATGCCGCTCTCAAGCATCGCCTGATGCGCCAAAACGCTGGTATAACGCTCGTCCCACCACTCAACGGGTATGTCGGGGAAGACATTAGTGAGTTTTTTTACAAAAGCCTGGACGCGAGGCAAATTCTCGCTATCCAGGCCATTTGTCTGTTTGGGCAATCCTACAACAAACCTCTCTACCTGTTCTTTAGAAACATAATCCTGAAGGAACTTTAGCAGAGATTGGGAATCTACCGTTGTCAACCCATTGGCGATTATCTGACAAGGGTCAGTAACGGCCAATCCCGTACGACGCTTGCCGTAATCTATACTCAGTACACGAGCCATGAAGTTACTTCTGATACAGCAACCAGGCATCCTCGTATGTGGCACGCACCTTGTCGCGGCTCTGTGCAGCCGACACCTTATCGTTGTGGGTGCTGATGATTACGCGATACATGTTTGAGGGACTCTTAACAACCTGTGCCTGATAGCCCTGGTTGGTCAGCTTGCCCTGCAGGGACACGGCATTGGCCTGCAAAGAGAAGCTTCCCACTACTACACTGTAGGCCTTAAGACCCGTACCGTTTACCAGGGTAACATCCTCCGTACGTACGGTAACATTGTTATAATCGGTAACAGGAGTAACGGTGGCAACGGTCTGCACTGGAGTAACAGCCACTTCCTGCTGGCTGGTTTCACTGACAGGTGTTACGGCTGCTGGTGTTGACTGCTGGGCCTGAGCCTTCTCATAGGCCTTCTTGTAAGCACTCTCACCACTTTTACATGAACTCATACCGAAAGCCACAATCAGGGCAACACCCATCAAGACATTTTTCTTCATAAGACTATATTTTAGATTAAATATGATTATTCAATTCTCCTCGTTTAACGATGCAAAGATACAATTATTTCACGAAAGACAAAGGTCCTGACTGCTAATATTGCTTTAAGTCGACATAAATTTAGTTAAAAGCAAAGAAAAAAACAGCATCATAAGTTGGCACTAAAAATAATTTCCATATATTTGCATTGCATTCAATCTAAAAACAGTGTCCAGTCATAGTACGTAACACACACATAATACTAACACTAAAAACATTTTCATCATGAAAGCCGTTAATTATTTGCTTGCCTTTGTTGGTGGTGCTGCTGTAGGTGCAGCCTGTGGTATCCTTTTTGCACCAGAAAAGGGTTCAGACACCAGAGCCAAAATATTGGAGAATCTCAAGAAGCGTGGCATCAAGCTCAGCCGCAAGGAAATGGAAGACCTGGCCAGCGACATCGCTGAAGACCTGGGTCTGGGTGCTGCCGAATAACAAGGATAGGTAACAATCATAACTCCATCTGTTTTGGAAGAATTCAGAGAACTGTTCCTACTTGTCAAGGAATATATCCAAAAGCAAAAGGAAAGCATATCACTCGGAGCGGCAGAGAGCATGACAAGACTGCTCTTTGCCCTTACCCTTGGTTTTTTGCTTTTCCTTTTGGGCAGCATAGTTCTATTGCTGGGCAGTTTCGCCCTGGCCTTCTGGTTAAACGAAGTTATGGATTCCACGACCATAGGTTTTGCCATACTGGCCGGAGCAATATTGATGCTTACGATCATACTATGGCTGATGCGCAGACGGTGGATTCTTCAACCGATTGCAAAATTGATGGTGCATATCTTCATCAACACCGATTTGCCTCAGGACAACACCCAATCCTCTACACCTCAATGACCACAGCACAGGAAATACTGAACCAACCAGACGTCTTTTTGGCCATTCAACAAAAAAGAACTGAAAAACAGGCTGAAATAGAACAGATGCAAAAATCCATGGCAGAGGCTTTCAACAACGCCTTCGCCCCCTTGCCACGCGCAACGAACAGAGTGGAGTATGCCATGCAGCTGGCACGCAACGCCTTCAACATCTGGCAGGGAATAAGCATTGGGTTAAAGATAGTTCGCGGATTTCGCAAAGCCTTTTCAAAACAATGAGCGACGGAAACTTCAATCGCGCACTGTTGCCTCACACCCCCTTCCATAGCGGACTTGCAACGGGAAGAATGCAAATGCGCAAACGCGCCGAAGAGGCACTCAAAGAACTACTGGCAAAGCATTTCCCCGACATCAGTACGGAGAAGACATCAGACATCATAAATGAATTCAAAGAAAGGACACGCCTTTAACTGGGGACGTGTCCTTCCTTTGTCGTTCAACGTTAATCACCTCCCACACAAAACATCAATCCGCAGACACTCTCCATCACTGGGGTGCCTGCGGATTGGGTTATTACTAAAGTTGTTGAACCTTAGTCGCTAATTGTTCATCACTTAACCACTACCTTGCCATTCTGGATAAAGATACCTTTCTGTGCCTTCTGCACACGACGACCAGAGAGGTCGTAGAGGGCAGAGTTTTCAGATTTCACATTTCCGATTTCCGTTTCGTCAATGCCTGTCTCGTCGCCAAAGTCAAAAACGAACTTGCGGCTCAGCTGCTCCACGCTTGAATCTACCTCTTCGTCAAACACGCCAAGATCGCCCTTATTGACCTTCATGTATGCCTTATAGGCATTGTTCTGGAACTTGCCATCTGTCAGTTTAGCAAGGTACATAGCCACAACACCTTCAACATTTGAAAGCACATAGTAGGAATAAGAGGGGTCGGCAGAGATTTGGGTAGTAACAACGGTACCTTCAAGCAAATTATCACCAATGGTAGCAGGTGTAGCTTCGCTCTCTGCAAAAGTGTATGTGCCTTCATTTGCCAAAACAATCACACCTGTATTAGCAGGCAAGACACCCTCTACACGCTCCATTTTCAATCGGTTACCCTCTACCCTTGCGGCAACATAAGCCTTAACATTAGCAGGAATCTCGGCATTGAAATTGAGGAAGAGCGTAGCATAGCCCACGTGAGAAACCTTTAGGCTGTATTCTTTGGAAAGACCTAAAATATTTCCGAAACCGCTCCAAGGCGCAGTTGACTTATAACTATTAATGGAAGCAGCAGGAACATGGAGGGTGGCATTTACTATTGGCGAATAATAAAATGCGTCGCTCTCTGTAGAAGGTACATTCTCGGCATAGCAATAGACATCAAGGAGCTTGGAGCAATCAGAGAAAGCCTCCTCCCCTATGCTCGTCACACTATTGCCGATAGTAACCGAGGTCAAACCAGAGCAACCATAGAAAGCAACCCACCCTATGCTCGTCACACTATTGGGAATAGTAACCGAGGTCAAACCAATGCAATTAGAGAAAGCACCATCACCTATGCTCGTCACACTATTGCCGATAGTAACCGAGGTCAAACCAGAGCACGAACCGAAAGCCTCCTCCCCTATGCTCTCCACGCCATTGCCGATAGTAACCGAGGTCAAACCAGAGCAAACATAGAAAGCATACTCCCCTATGCTCTTCACACTATTAGGGATAGTAACCGAGGTCAAACCATCGCAATAATAGAAAGCCTCATGCCCTATACTCTCCACACTATTGGGAATAGTAACCGAGGTCAAAGCGGAGCAACCATAGAAAGCATGACTCCCTATGCTCGTCACACTATTGGATATAATTGATGTATTACAACCACAAATCAGACTATTTGAAGCTGTTTCTACAATGGCATTGCAGTTATTTCGGGAATCATAAACAGGATTTCCTTCCTCAACTACAATTGAGGTCAAACCAGAGCAATCAGAGAAAGCATACTGCCCTATGCTCGTCACACCATTGCCGATAGTAACCGAGGTCAAACCAGAGCAATAATTGAAAGCATATCCCCCTATGCTCGTCACACTATTGGGGATAGTAACCGAGGTCAAACCATCACAATTATAGAAAGCCCACTCCCCTATGCTCGTCACACTATTGCCGATAGTAACCGAGGTCAAACCAGAGCAAGCACGGAAAACTCTACTCCCTATGCTCGTCACACTATTGGGGATAGTAACCGAGGTCAAACCAGAGCAATTATTGAAAGCACCATCCCCTATGCTCGTCACACTATATGCAGCGCCCTCGTGCTCCACAGACTCCGGGATAACAACATCACCAGAATACTTGCCACTGCTCTTCGCTATAACAGTAGCCTGCTTTGCAACAAGTTCATAGTTTATCCCACCAATCTCAACCTGTTCTGCCAGCATGGGCAAGGACAGTAGCACCGCCAGGGACAGGAACAGCGCCCGCAAGGAATTGTGTAGATGCTTTTTCATCTTTTCACTTCTTTTTGCCTCCCTGCTCCCTCCGTTCGGCATTAAAGAGTATAAAATAAAGGTGTGGGAACTATATCTGCTTTATCCTAAAGTGAGGCTTCTCGCATTGCCTTTGGAACGGATAAAGCAATAGCCCACACCATAGGTTATGTAGGTAGCCAATGAAGGCTGTACATACCAACAATGTGGTGCTATCGCTATCATCTTCGTTCCAAGTCAAATTTTGCGAGAATTTCACTTATGAAGATAATTTCAATAACACCTTTTTTCGATAAAGTCCTTCCTCACACCACCGCTGTGGCGACGGAATTCAAGGCAAAGGTAATACTATTTCCCGAGACAGCAAAACACAAGCATGAAAATTCGCTCACAGAAATATAGGACTTGACCAAATAAATTTGCGACTTTTTTCTGTTATTTAGTTAAAAATGAAGTCTGGTTTCCTTACGAAGGGAGTTTGGCGTT
>JAGBYI010000187.1 GCA_017628845.1 Bacteroidaceae bacterium | reverse complement strand
TCCCCATGGTGTAACATTGGTAAAGACATACTGGCTCTTGTCGCCACCACCGTCTCTGCCGCTATATATGTAGTACAGGACAGGAGTTTCTCCGGCCTTGGTGAGGGTGAAGGGGTAGTCGCTTGTCTGTGCCATTGCAGAGGTCAGCGCAACGACAAACAGGGTGAAGAGGGTAGAAAATCTTTTCATAGACAAATAAATTTATTAAGGTTAGTTCTATCTCATTAGCATACGCCAGGGGGATACGGTCTACTTCTTCTCAGCCTTCTGCCAGGCATTGTATCCACCTTGAAGGTCAATAACCTTCAGTCCCTTTTGCGCCATCTGCAATGCAGCACTTTGACTACGGCGACCGCTACGGCAATAGATGTAGTAAGTGTGCTCTGAAGACAGAGAGTCGATACCATCTGCAAATTTATCCTCATCCATCACATTCATCAAGACAGCACCTTCGATATGTCCCTGGGCATATTCTTCCGGAGTACGTACGTCAATAAGGAATGCCGTGCTGTCCTCTTCCAACGCCTTGGCATACTCCTCTGGCGACAGGAAGGTAATAGTTGACTTTACTGTCTTACCTGCGCAAGAGAAAAGGATGAAACACAATACAATGTAAAAAAATCTTTTAATCATAATTATTTCTTTTTATTTGTTCTTTATCGTTTACTGTTTTCCTGTAGCCTTCTGTGCGTATGAATGCTCAGCGCTTAAAAAGATCACTTATATCTATTTATTATATATATTCCTGCCGTGGCCAGGGCGGCGGCAAGGACGTATTTCCAATAGAACGCCTCGCCCAGGCAAAGGCACGAGGTCAGTGCTCCCACCACGGGAATGAGCGAGTTGTATATGGCCACCTTGCCCACTGGGTTGCAGGTAATGAGTTTGTTGTATAGTGCAAAGCCCAGGGCAGAGATGCCTATGAGCAGGAGCAGTATTACCACGCCCTGCCAGTTGACCTGCGGCAATGTGGCACCAAGCAGGAGCGATGGCACAAGCAAGAGCAAGCCACCAAGGGCAAGGCTATATCCCGTGCCCACGAAGACATCCACACGCTTTACCAGACTTCGTGTGAGCAGACTTGCCACGGCCGAACAGAGGGCATTGACGATAATCATGCCATCGCCCAGAAAGGTGAACCTTCCGCTTTCTTCTCCGCCCAGGTTCAGCGCCAGTATTCCGGCAAAACCAATGACGCATCCCAGTATCTTGCCCGGTGTCAGGCGGTCGCTCTTGAAGAACATGCACGCCATTATCACCAGCGAGAAGACGCTCAGCGAGTTCAATATCGCCGCCCTTGCCCCAGCGCTATGCGACAGGCCTATGTAGAAGGTGGCATAGTGCAACGTAGTATTCATCAGGGCAAATAGCAGCATGAACCACCAGTCGCTGCCCTTCCTCATGGCGAAGGGGCGTCCCATGGCCTTTGCCATTGCCAGGATTATGAGACCCGACATGGTGAAGCGCAATCCTGCAAAGAAAATCTTGTTGCCCGTCATCTCTGGCGTGATGGCAAGGTACTCGAAGCCTAACTTTATCAGTGGATACGCCCATCCCCACACCACGGCCGCCGTTATGGCAAAGCACGCCACCCATACAGGGCGCTGGAAAAGAGGCAAGGATGGAGTTGGTTTCTTTGCCCCAGTCACATCCTCACTTTTATCTTGGTAGGTAGTATCTGTTTGCATTTTTATCCTTTTTCCCTGCAAAGGTACGATTAAGCGAGGGAAGTACAAAATGAAAGTCTTTTTATTTTTACTTCCGAGCGTGAGTACCTTTTTTGAATTTGTGTGCATGAAAGCATAACAAATCATACTCTTGAACTTGTTCAAAGGTTCCTTCGTTCGGTTTTACGCAAATAAATTTGTAAAATCGCTCACTTATTCGTACCTTTGGCGCTCTAAAAGATAAGATATATATATAAGTATGAAAGTACTGAAATTTGGCGGTACCAGTGTGGGTAGCGCAGAAAGCATACTTAACGTAAAGAAGATAGTGGAGTCGCAGACGGAGCCCGTCATCGTGGTGGTCAGTGCCTTGGGTGGCATTACCGACAAGTTGATACAGACTGCCCACATGGCCAAGGAGGGCGACGAGCGATACCAGAAGGTTTTCCTGGAAATCGTTGGCCGTCATGAGAAGGTCATCCGCGAGGCTCTCCCTGCCGGTTCTGCCCGTGGCGAACTGCTCACCATAGTGCGTGCCCTGCTCGAGGAATTGCGCAGCATCTATCAGGGTGTGTTCCTTATCCGCGACCTCTCGCAGAAGACCGAGGCAACCATCGTCAGTTATGGCGAGCGCATGTCTTCTCGAATAGTGGCCACGGTGATAGAGGGTGCACGCTGGTTTGACTCGCGCGACATTATCCGCACCGAGAAGAAGAACGGCAAGAACGTGCTTTCCGCACAGGCCACCAACGAGATTGTGCGCAACACCTGGAAGCGCCTGCCCGAGATAAGCCTGATGGGCGGTTTCATCTCCTCCGACATAGAGAGCGGCGAGGTTACCAACCTTGGCCGTGGCGGTAGCGACTACACCGCCGCCATCGTAGCGGCAGCACTGGATGCCACTGCCCTGGAGATATGGACAGATGTGGACGGTTTCATGACCGCAGACCCCCGTGTCATCAGCACGGCATACGTCATCGACGAACTCTCCTACACCGAGGCCATGGAACTTTGTAACTTCGGTGCCAAGGTAATATATCCCCCCACCATCTATCCCGTTTGCGTCAGGAACATCCCCATCTGGGTGAAGAACACCTTCAACCCCGATGCTCCCGGCACCATCATCAAGAAGGACATACACCTGGGCGAGAAGCCCATCCGTGGCATTTCCAGCATCAAGGGTACCACGCTCATCACCGTCAGCGGTCTCTCCATGGTGGGTGTTATCGGTGTGAACCGCCGTATCTTCACCTGTCTGGCAGACAATGGCATCTCCGTGTTCATGGTATCTCAGGCAAGCAGTGAGAACAGCACCTCCATCGGTGTGCGCGACGTGGATGCCCAGGAGGCATGCCGCGTGCTCAACGAGGAATTTGCCCAGGAGATAGCTGAGGGTGCCATGTATCCCATGATGGCCGAGGGAGGCCTGGCCACCGTGGCCATAGTGGGCGAGAACATGAAGCACACACCGGGCATTGCCGGCAAGCTGTTCGGCACGCTTGGCCGTAGCGGTATCAGCGTCATAGCCTGTGCCCAGGGTGCCAGCGAGACTAACATCTCCTTTGTCATTGCCGAGGAGTATCTGCGCAAGGCGCTGAACGTAATCCACGACTCCTTTTTTCTGAGCGAATACCAGGTGCTCAACCTCTTCATCTGTGGTGTGGGCACCGTGGGCAGCAGCCTTATAGAGCAGATACATCAGCAGCGCGAAAAGCTCATGCGCGAACTCCGCCTCCAGCTTAATGTCGTGGGCATTGCCTCTGGCCACAATGCCATGTTTGCCCGCGAGGGATTGAATCTGGAGAACTTCCGCGAGCAGTTGAAGCAGGCGCCCGAGAGCAACCTCCAGCGTCTTCGCGACGAGGTCATCGGCATGAACATCTTCAACAGTGTCTTCGTTGATTGTACCGCCTCTGCCGATGTGGCTTCGCTCTACAAGGACTTCCTCTCGCACAACATCAACATCGTGGCGGCCAACAAGATAGCGGCCTCCAGCGATTACGAGCAATATAGCGAACTCAAGCGCATAGCACAGATGCGTGGCGTGAAGTTCCTCTTCGAGACCAACGTGGGTGCCGGGCTGCCCATCATCCGCACCATCAACGACCTTCGCAACTCGGGCGACAAGATCCTGCGCATCGAGGCCGTGCTCAGCGGTACGCTCAACTATATCTTCAACACCATCTCTGCCGACATTCCCTTCAGCAAGACCGTGGAACTGGCCAAGGCCGAGGGATACAGCGAGCCCGACCCGCGCATAGACCTCTCCGGCAAGGACGTGCTTCGCAAACTGGTCATTCTCACTCGCGAGGCCGGATATAGCATTAATCAGGAGGATGTCGAGGCCAAACTCTTCGTCCCACAGTCCTTCTTCGATGGCACCATGGAGGAGTTCTGGCAGAACCTCCCCTCGCTCGATGCCGGTTGGGAGGCACGCCGCCAGATGCTTGAGAGCCAGAACAAGGTTTGGCGCTTTGTGGCAAAGTACGAGGACGGCCATGCCAGCATCTCTCTTCAGGAGATAGAGCAGGGACATCCCTTCTATCAGTTGGAGGGCAGCAACAACATCGTGCTTCTTACCACCGAACGCTACAACGAGTACCCCATGCTCATCCAGGGCTATGGTGCCGGTGCTTCCGTTACCGCCGCCGGTGTCTTTGCTGATATAATGTCACTGGCGTAACGAACGGTTAGCGGAAGGACCCCTCCCCATCCCTCCCCTGTATGGGAGGGAGTGGTTACAACAGACAATGAGGATGGAGCATTCGTACAATGGAATCTGTACTCTAATAGAATCTCCCTCTGCGTATGATCCACCCCCTCCGTCGCTTCGCTCCTCGTCGCCCCTGTCTCAGGGGGACAGTCAGATACAACTGCTTACGTTATCACCCACTTTCTCCCCCGGGGGAGTCCCCGAAGGGGGAGGGGGTGGATAGTTTTCCGTTTAAAATAGTTTTCCGTTTTCCGTTTTCACCTTTCCGTTCGAACTATGAAACATATTATAATCCTTGGCGATGGCATGGCCGACTGGCACAACGAGGCTCTAGGTGGCAAGACCCTCCTCCAGCATGCCCACACCCCCAATGCCGACCGCCTGGCACGCATGGGCCGATGCGGTCTTCTCCGCACCGTGGCCGATGGTTTCCACCCCGGTAGCGAGGTGGCCAACAGCAGCATCCTGGGTTACGACCAGCATGTTGTCTACGAGGGCCGTGGCCCC
>JAGBYI010000186.1 GCA_017628845.1 Bacteroidaceae bacterium | reverse complement strand
TTGGGATGGGACACCGAAGACTACAGTTATGGCAACAATGATGCAGTACGCCTAGAACCAGAATTGCACGACAGAGTGCTGGCGTTGTACCAGCAGGAACCGCATACCCTGAGGAGGATACTTGGCGAGGAACCCTTTGACATGGCAAACATCCTGAGGCATTGGGTGTTCAACCGTACGGACGGTATGAGCGAGGAAGATGTACGTTTGAGGCAATATGTGAAGGCACTTGCCTGTGGACGAGAGGACGAATGGGAAACGCTGGACATACGTTGCATTCCCACAGACACGGCCTTTGTCATGCGGAAGTCAGGAGAGAAGATGCCTCTTTCCTTTGCTGGCATGGACATGCTCCTGAAGAGCGACTTGCTGATACTACAACTTCTCGCAAATGGCGATGAAACCAGACCTTTGTACCTGACAACGTCCATGAACATAGACGAAAGGCCATATCTGAAGCCTCACCTTGTGCTGGAGGGTATGTTGTACCGTATCGTTCCTTCTGATACTTCTGAAACTGAAACACGTGTAAATGTGGAACGCCTGTACGAGAACATCATGGAGAACTTCTCCTACGGTGGTTTGTATGCCGGTGATGTGTATGCCGACTATGACGTGAGAAAGATGGCATACGGACATCAATATAAAATGGCAACCCTGATAGATGCCTTGCTTGAGCAGGGCGACAATGAACGTGCCATGGCCGTTGTACGCAAATGGCAACAGGAAATGCCTCCGCAAGTTGTTCCATACGATGCTGCCGCCCTTTCCATGCTACGTTGCCTATACCACACAGGGCACTATGCGGAAGCCGATACACTTGCCGAGGATATGCTCTCCCGCTCTCTTGAGTGGCTGGAATGGATAGAAACATTGTGCCCCGAGCGCCGTCGAGGTTCAGCCTTTACGGAATACCAGTGGAGACGTATAATGGAAAAGACCATATCCCTATTGTATTACTATGACCGAAAAGAACTTCTCATCACCTATTTCCCTGAAAAAACATTAAAATAATGCTTATGAGCTTGAAACGAACCTTAGGAAATCGTATGCACTATGTGTTATATACGCTTGCCATATCATTGATTCTACTTGGCCTCCTGCTCATGAATGGGGAGAGCAGTACAAACGATAACTTTTGCTCAGATATCTTCTCAGCACCAAGAATAATCGCTGCTCCGATCCTATGTTTTATAGGCTACATACTATTCATTCTAGCTATTGCATTGACAAATGAATAGATTAATATATAACCATAATCGATGATTAATTTTATGAAGATAGTGGATTAAAAACAAATCGGTCATTAGCGCATAACTTTCTAATGACCGATTTGCGTTAAACATACATGCCAGTAAGGAGACAGAGTGCTGCGGTTGCAAAACAACAGAGGCAACGATTCGGACGCTGCACGCAGCATCCGATAACAGTAAACAAAGCGGACGCTGCACGAAGCATCCCTACACTCACTATAAAACAACTACGATAAAAATGTGGATAAGTGGGAATATTGGTATGTGGGCATATTAGCATGTTGATATGTAGGGATGTAGGGACGCAGCGTGCTGCGTCCGCAAAATAACAGAAACAGAACATTCGGACGCTACGTCCAACAACAAAATCAAAGCGGACGCTACACGCAGCGTCCCTACCCTCACTGTCATATTTCCTTTCTAATTTCTTCTTTTTCCTTTCCTCAAGCAAAAAAAGAGTCCTCTGGAAAATACCAAAGGACTCTTCTCTTCTAAAAACGGCGGCTACCTACTCTCCCACGGGTGTGCAGTACCATCGGCGCGGACGGGCTTAACTTCTCTGTTCGGAATGGGAAGAGGTGGAACCCCGACACTATAACCACCTGAATAATGGTGACATATTGGACATCTTTAACGGTGAGCGGTGAACGTTAAACGTTTAACGAATAGTTTTCCGTTTTCACCTTTCCGTTTGTAAAATAAGCTGAGAGTATAACCAACCATGCTGAGCGAAAGCTTTCGGGCAATTAGTAAGGCTCGGCTTTGACGTCACCGTCTTTACACCTGCCTCCTATCAACGTCATCGTCTATGACGACCCTCAAAGGAAATCTAATCTTGTGGCCGGCTTCGTGCTTAGATGCTTTCAGCACTTATCCGATCCAGACGTAGATACCCGGCAATGCACCTGGCGGCACAACCGGCAAACCAGAGGTCTGTCCAACACGGTCCTCTCGTACTAGTGTC
>JAGBYI010000003.1 GCA_017628845.1 Bacteroidaceae bacterium | reverse complement strand
TTTGCAACAGCTGACCGTTACTTCAACAGAGGTGGTTCATATCTTCAGATGAGCCGTTTCAAGCCAACTGATGCTGACTTTGAGAACAACTTCAACCTTGACCTCTTCAAGGACAACAACATCAAGCTTCTCGTGACTATCGGTGGTGACGATACTGCTTCTACAGCAAACCGTATCTCTAAGTTCCTCGCAGCAAAGGGATATCCAATTGCAAACATCCACTGTCCTAAGACTATCGACAACGACCTTCCTCTTCCAGCTAACGCTCCTACTTTCGGATACAACTCTGCAAAGAACGAGGGTGCTCACATCGCAAGAACAGCTTACGAGGATGCTCGTACATCAGGCAACTGGTTCGTACTCTGCGCAATGGGTCGCTCATGCGGTAGCCTCGCGCTCGGAATCGGTGAGGCAACTCACTCTCCAATGACCATCATCCCTGAGATGTTCAACAAGACTCAGATCAACCTTGACAAGATCATCAAGCTCTCGCTCTCTACTATCATCAAGAGAAAGCTCATGGGTATCGACTATGGTACAATCGTGACTGCAGAGGGTCTCTTCCACGACCTTGACATCAAGGAGCTCGAGGCAGCAGGTGTACACTTCACATATGACGATCACGGCCACCCAGAGCTCGGTAAGCTCTCTAAGGCAGTTCTCTTCAACGACCTCCTCGAGAAGGAGCTCAAGGCTGCTGGTGTAAAGGTCAAGGGTCGTCCGCTCGAGATCGGTTACGACGTACGTTGCCAGGATCCTATCGCATTCGACCTCACTTACTGTACAGAGCTTGCAATGGGTGTTTACCAGCTCTACAAGGAGGGCAAGACAGGATGTATGGTATACGTTGACTCATTCGGAAACGTATCTCCACTCTACCTTGCTGACCTTCAGGACCCAACAACAGGCAAGATTCCACCAAGAATCGTAGACATCAACAGCGGTACAGCTCAGAACTACTATGAGTACATCGCTCACTACGTGACTGAGGAGGACTACGAGGCTGTCAAGGCAATGGGTATCGCAAACCCTGAGGCTTACGACTTCAAGAAGATTCTCAACTGGTAGGTTTCCGATTGAAAACATAAGTTGGTAAATTGCTACTAACTGACAAATAAAGAGCTACTTAGGTGGCTCTTTTTTTTGTACCACATTTTTCGCCCCTTTGCAAAAAGGGGCTTTTTTATGCCCTGTTTTGTATCGTATTTGTATCGAGCGGTATTTTTTACATAATCTTGAGAGCCGGAACAGGTCAGTAGTTGTCCACTTTGTGGCACGTGGTGGCACGTGGTGGCATGCCATGGCAGTCAAAAGTGCCTGAAAACGACACTATAAACGGAACAGCGCAGTAGTAGCATGAGTTTTAAGAAGACCTGTAAAGTGTGTGGAAGAGTATTCTATTCGGCGAAATATTCTTCTAAATATTGCAGCCAGAACTGCTATGTGAAGTCAAGAAACTGGGCTTCACAAACAAAGCATGTACTTGAAAGCCAAGGAGATAAAAGGCATCTGAACGACATCCTTTACAATAAGGTATGTCCGCAGTGCAATGCCTCATTCACCGCCAAGAAGACAAACACCATATTCTGCTCTCAAAGATGCGGAAAACTCTATAGAAAGACTCAAAAAGACCTCAAGGAAGGCCTGAAGATTACCGGATTGTCGGCGGTTAATGCGGCGGTTAACAATGCAGGCTCTGACAAGAAATATAAAATACTGAAGTCCTGTGCGAATTGCGGGGCCCAGTTCCATGCCATGAAGGTCACCACCATGTTCTGCAGCAGCGCATGCGCCAGAAAGTTCAGAAGGGGACAGAACAGCAAGGAAAGAGCCGAGAAGATAACCGAGGATACCATTCGCAAGAGAGTGGAAATGAGAGACTTGGCATCTCCGGAAGCTGAGTATCTACGCCCTGAGGAAGCCGCCAGATATCTCGGGATCGGGTTAAGGACCTTATATAGATATATGAGTGACGGACTCATATCCTCCAAGCAGCTGCCAGGCGTCACGGTCATCAGCAGGTCAGCTCTCAGGGCAATTCTGGCAGACGACGTATCGTTAAGAGTACGGACTAAGGCAAGCATCGAGGTAGCTTCCGAAAAGCATAATGACGTGCTCAATGGCGATTATATGACTATCCCGGAGGCAGCTGGTGAGTATGGTGTCAAGCTAGGAGTCATGCAGCACTATCTGAGAAGCAGCGATCTGAAATTCATAATGTACAGAAACACAAGATTCTACAAGAGGACGGAAGTCGACAGGCTTGTCCGTCGCAGAATCAAGGAGAGTCACCCTGAGATCACCCAGTGGTATTCTGTCGAGGATATCTTGAGCAAGTTCAAGCTTCCGAAGTCCCGTTTCGAGTGGCATATTTACAAGCACCCTATCCCCAAACGTAAGGAAGGAGGCTATACATATTATTCGAAAACCCATGTGGATCAAGTGTTTGGATATCTTCTTGAGCAGGATAAATACTATTCGACAGATGACATTCTCGAAAAGTACGGCCTTGACAAACGCAAGACAGCAAAGCTGGTCCAGAGGTTCGATCTGCCTAAGATTTCAGCAGGAGGCCGGATACTCATCGAAAAGGAACCGTTTGACGCTTTCATGAAGCTGAATTCTTGAGGTACATTACAATCTCATTACACTCTTAATACTATTATCTTAAAATTCATAATTTTATTTAACCAATACATTAATATTGCACCGTAATTATTTCACATGGTTATGACATCAGTAAATTTAAGACAGAGGAAAGGTGCCAAAGGGATGAATCACCTGTTCCTTGACTATTATCCGCCGCTGTTCAATCCAGTCTCCCGAAGGTCGACCCGTCGTGAGTCATTGGGTATGTCTATATACGCGGAACCGGCCAACGGCATCCAGAAGAATTACAATGAGGAGGTTCTCAGATTGGCCGAGGCCATCCGATGCAAGAGAAGCCTGCAGGTGATGAATGGTGATCTTGGCTTCATCGAGGAGTCATTCAAGAAGTGCGACTTTCTTGAGTTCTTCATGATGCGCGCAAAGAAGAAGAATGATGCCTGGATCCTGGCTCATGACATGTTCAAGGAGTTCATGAACGGCAAGTGTCTCTTTGAACATATCACAGTCCAGCTTTCCGAAGACTATAAGTACTGGCTTCTGAACAATGCCATGTGCAGGGGAAAGAACTCTAAGAAGAAGCTTTCCCAGAATACCGCCTGCAAGTACTTCCTCATATATAGGGCTGTTCTGAAGGATGCGTACCGGTCGAGATGCATAAAGGAGAACGTCAACGACTTTCTCGACAACATCCCGACAAAGAAGGGAAGGAGGGAATATCTGACCTATGAAGAGGTTAAAAGATTATATGATGCTCCATGTGAATATGATGTGCTCAAGAGGGCATCGTTCTTTTCCATTCTGACAGGATTGAGATATTCGGACATAGCTTCACTCAAGTGGAGTGAGATTTGTGTCGCCCCGGATGGAAAGCCTTGCATCAGGAAGAAGATCAAGAAGACAGATTCTGAGGAGACAATCTTTGTCAGTCAGCAGGCTGTCGACATCTGCGGCGAGCATAACGGATATGAGCTGGTGTTCCGTGATCTCTCCAAGTCCATGCTTCAGAAGCCTCTCAAGGAATGGCTCAAGAAAGCCAAGATACGCAAGCATATTACCTTCCACTGCTTCAGGCATACCAATGCGACACTGATGGTTTCTAATGGAGTTGACATATATACTGTCTCCAAACAGCTTACCCATACCAACGTGAAGACGACAGAGATTTACCTCCATCTGGTAGATCATAAAAGGAGAGATGCAGCTGAATCAATCGTTATCAAATGATGCTAAAGTATTACTTCTGATAACCCCTTACACAATTTTGCATGATAAATTATTAGCAAAACGATTATTTTCTTTGCGTGGTTAAATAAAATTATTAACTTTGTTAAAAATAATTATGATTATGAATGAAGAGTATACTTGCACTTTTGAAGAAAAGGAGGCCATAATCTATAGTGGACTGCTGGTATATCTGACCAGTCAGCTGGGAGAATATCTCACAGAGCAGCAGATTGAACTTATGGCTCAGGTACTGAAGAAATTCAGGACACGACCTGCGGATGTGGAGTTCAATGACTCATACTGCAAGGTGATCACCAATGACCCGGATGTAAGGAATATGATGATTCCGAGGAAGAAGCTGAGAAAGGATGAAGGGGCGATCCTTTTCTACAATGTCAGTCCGTATGCATTGCTTACCAGAAATCAGACAGCTCGTCTGGCAAAGAAACTGATGCCAAGGTTCTTTGCTACGGAAAAGACCATCAACTCTTCCTTCACCAGGTATGTGAACATATCTGAGAGCAGCATCGCCCGTCAGTCTGGCATCACGATAGAGAACCTTCCTCATCATACGACTTCACATGTGGAGAAGGTGTTCTTTGAATTAGGAATGAACAATTTAAACAATAAGAAACATGGAAGAAAGACGACTAGGGTTTGATGACATGCCTAAGCTCGTGTCATCGCTCATCACGGAGGTTAAGACACTCTCGATAAAGATGGATACCGTCTGCAAGATGGTAGGGAATGCCAAATCTACCGGCAAGAAGATATTGTCTATCGACGAGGTCGCTGAGATGCTGCATAAGTCAAAGTCATCTGTATACAAGATGGTCTCCAGACATGAGATACCTTACTACAAGCAGGGAAATGTACTCTCCTTCATAGAGTCTGAGATCATCGAATGGCTTACTCAGTATAAGCATAACTCGACAGAGGCAATGATGGCAAAGGCGGAGGAGTATCTGAACAGGTTTACCAAAAACTGATTTGCCAATATTGGAAAATCCTAAATTGTGGAGTAATTTTGCATCGACAGATAGGTGGCATATGTTACCAATCTCGGAAACTAGCACACTCAGGCACTCTTTCATAAGAGTGTCTGTTTTCGTTTCTAGAAATGTATTATATTTTGAGTCGATTCCCAGGCTTGATGCCGATGATTCGACGACGGCAGTCTGAATAAGGAGTTGGTAACTTATTCAGACTGTTTCTTATTTGCGGCTGCCTCGTCCGGACGAATTGATGTCTCTTGCACTGAGGGTCATTTCCAGATTCCTCTGACCGTTGTCCTCATACAGGTATACCTTCAGCACCTGGTCGTCCGAGAGAGTCATCTTCTGGAACGAGTATGCTATCTTTGTCGTTGCTCCTGATTTGACAGAAAGCGATCCGTGCTTGCCGTTAGGGAAGATGGTCTTCTCAAAATGCACAGTCCTCTTGCTCCGCCTTCGGCTCTCGATCACGAATGTCGCATCCTTGGTCTCATAACTGACTCCGGAACTGTTCTCCAGAGACAATACCATGTATGTGATGTCACTGTATGACATGACCTCCTCACAGAGAACAGATATGCCGTGCTTCCTGTCTCCTATATGATACAGATGCTGGTCTTCCATGATCAGCTCCGAGAGCAGGGGAGCATCACCGCTTCTATTGAGGGATACCTGTTTCCCGTCAATGCTCTTGTTTGCCCTCATGTCTCCGATAAGACTGTTCGGAGAGAGAGCGTATCCCACGATATAGGTATGTATCCTGCCGTTCGATTCAAGGGCTGACACACTTGTAAGAGTGTCAAAGGCCATGCGTGCCTTGATAGCAAGCATGTTCCTGTTCTGGTCGATGATCTTTGCGGCCACAGACTGACCGTTGGACAGATCCACGTACGTCAGATCTGTATCGAAGATGATGTGCGTTGTGTAAATATCTGACACCCAAAGAGTATCTGTCTGGGCATAACTGTGGTAACGGTAGCACATCTGTATGATTACTATCAATGTTATCTTTAATATACGTCTCATAGGTTCTTTCTTTTGACGATGAAGAAACTGTATCCTGACGGGACTGTCACTGTCGTTTCGCCGCTGGAGTTCCGGGCGATGGATACACCGGTGGAGACAACATCCTGAGCTACTCTTCCCAGCCTGCTTGACAGGGTGTTTCTGGCGATGTCTGTTCCTCTCTGCCTTGCGGTCTTGGCAACGTCACCGACATCGGGACAGTAGATCCCCTTTGAACCGTCCATGTCATAGGCATCGTACCCCAACGGCAGTATCCTGCCACCGATCTCGATGCTCTCGAACTTCAACTCAAGGCGGTTCGACAGGGCGCATGTCCCCATGATGTGGGTATTCTTTGGGATTACGATTCCGTTGATAGATATCTCTTCAAGAAGTATCACTGCGACCCTCTGCCCGTTCTTGAGCTTCTCCTGCCGTGAGAACATGCACCTAAAAGGCCTGTCGTCTCCTTCTGGCATTTCAGGCTCATTCCCGAGGGAACTGATTCCGGCTCCCCACCCGTCGTCGCTCTGAGAGATTATGCTGGTTCTAGTGATGACAGGAGCCGGAACTGAAATAGTCTCAGACTCTTCTGTCACAGGTGATTCCGGATCCTCTCCATCCCTCATCCTCTCAGCCATCTCTATCGCCTCCTCACGCCTTCGCTGATGCCTTTCTTCTCGTTCTTCGGGAGTTTCTCTGTAAGGATTCGTATAGGTTGGGGCGGATTGTCTCGCAGTATAAGAGGGTGATGAGCCTTGCGAGGAACCCTTAAGAATGTCTGCAGTCACAGGCCTTTCCTCGCGTTCCTCCTCCAGTTTGGTCATCTGCTCGTCGCACATGTCCCAGTAGTCCTCGATTCCGTCTTTCTTCTCCTTGTCGGTGAAGGTGCTGTATGCATGGCTCTTCGAGTCGCTGACCTGAGGGATATCGGCATCCGGCACCTCTACATGTGCATGCGAACGCCTCTCCCGTTCTTCCTTTGGCCTTTCTATGTCGCTGCGTCTGTCAATTATATTGAATATGACGATCAGCACGACTGCGCCGACTACGAAGAGTATTCCTTTCGTTCTTTGATTCATGTCCTAGAAAACAATTAGATAGATTTGATATGCCGCTGTGATGAAGCAGCCGGCGACCGCCAATGCAGCCAGAACGCGTTTCCAAGGTGCGTCCGGCACGTCATGACGGTTAAGAAGCTCGCATATCCTTGAATACATTCCTCCCATGTCAGTTACGCTTACGTGTCCCCAGGTTATCGTTACGTGTGACAAGGAATTTCTCGATCATCATTCCATGAGGGTTGGAAGGGGAACGTTCCACTTCCACCAGACGGCACGTGCTCTCGAACTGGTACGATGTGATATTGCTCTCTCTCAGCAGGAAGAGCTTGCCGTAGGTGATTGCCCCGTAAGGATATGACTGCATGTCAACCTTTACCGAGTCCACTACGATCTCCTGCGAGACATTGGCCGACACCAGTCTCTGGTAGAATCCTCGTTCCGATAGATCCATCCAGTAGTCATACGCGCTGCGGTCGCTCATCAGAAGAGCCCTGTCCACATTCCTCTTGATGGATTCCGAGCTGGGGGAGAGGTTGAACATCAGCTCATGGAACCTGGTTACATGGTCAGCAGCTTCCATGTCCCTGTTGGCATCCTCGTGGCTGCGACGCGCCATCACTGCGGAGCCTTTCTCGATGACGTATACGCTTTCACGTGCATGCTCGGATGACCAGGCCGCGATGCCTACAGATAACACGCAAACGCATCCGGCGCAGATGAGAGATGCGATGGTCAGGAACTTCATTTTCCTGAATGATGAATCGATGTTGTCGAAGTACTTTATTAGATTGTCCATGGTATTTATATTTTAATGAATTTCCTTGCCAGGTTCCTTGCAGGCTGGGTTACGGATCCGTGAGCGTCGTTACCTCCTCGTGACTCGATGAAGTATGTGGCGAGCTTCGGTACGGCAGAGATCATCACGAGCGATATGATATGCAGGATGATCATGAACCAGCTGGCCGACAGTCCTGTTTCTCCAGCAAGCGAGGCATTCGCAAAGGCGCTGGTCACTTCCAGTGATATCATCATGATGAGGAAGCCCGCTGGTATCCAGCACGAGATCTGAATGTACCTTGCGATCCATCGCTTCATTCCTGCCTCAAATCCCGGCCAGGCGGCTGTGGAGAAGATCAGAGGGCCGATAAGTCCGATGAACATCTGATAGATGTAACATATCACCTGCTGCATGAACAGCAGTATCTTCGCCACGATGTATAGCAATCCTCCGATGAGCGCCCCTGTCTTGAGGGAAGTGATGTTCATCATGCTCATCACCGAACGTTTGAGTCCTTCCCAGATGGTCTTGAAGAATCGTGCAATGCGCGACTGGTTCTCAAATGACGCAATGGTCTGCTGATACTCTTCGATGTTGCTGGCTATGTCCGACAAGGCCATAGTCTCCAGATTATGTTTCCAGCTGGCCAGGTATTCCTCATTGGTCACGCTTGCCGTCTCCGTCATGCTCCTGATGAAGATGTTGACAAGAGAGTCGAATGGCTGCATCACCAGCACATTGAAGTTGCCTACCAGAACAAGTATCATGATGGGCTTGAAGAGTAGCATGAAGTCTATTCCGTCCCCCTTGACGAAGCCGTTGTAGTTCTTAAGTATCGCCAGACCTGCCGTAACGGCAGCGATGAAGGTGGCCACATGTGACATCCCGTCCATGTGTTCGGTGAAGATGCTGGTCTTGACATTGTCCAGCGTTGTCCATATGGTAAGTGCTGTAATCATAATGACACCCCTGTTAGTATACTGATGAGATTAAGCAGAGCCATCGCACCGATGAATCCGGATCCGACCCTGAGCATGATTTCATCTGCAGTCGGGTCACCGGCAATGCCTCCGCGAGTGAATACGAAATACGAGAATCCCGTAAGCAGAGCACCTGCGAGAACGATCAGAAGAGAGACCGCGCCAAGAGATCCTGATGCAGCCGTCTCCTTGGTGCCGTAGGCCTGTTTGGAGAGTATGAAGTCGTCAGCTCCCATCTGTGAATCTATCTGCTCGACGAATTCGGTCAGACCTTCAGCCAGGATGGTAGCCTGCATCTCCATCTGCATCTTCTCCTGGGTATCCTTCATCCTGTACTCAAGGTCTGCGATGATCTTCTCCAGTTCGTCCTTCTTCTCCTTCTTGGAGAATCCGAGCGTGTTAAGAAGTTTCCGGGCCGTCTCGAGCGCCATCTCTGCATAGTCCTGCATGGTCAGCAGATGGTTAAGCATGATGTTGGCGTCATTGAGACGGAACCGTTGCAGCTCCTGCATCTGCCGGACATAGGCATCTGTCCGACTCAGCGTGGCATCGAAGGCCTCTGTGAGCCTCTTGAGTGTTCCCAGGTCCTCCAGTACGCTGATTGTCTTGCCAGCTATGCCGTCCTCGCCGAAGACATTGTCGATATGCTCCCTCATGCTGTTCATCTGGTCGCCCAGATGTGCCAGTTCTCCGAGCTGGTCGAGCATGTAGTCCACCTGCTCTGCTGCATTGGTCGCCGAAGCGGCAATCTGGCTCGGGTCAATGACTATCTGCTGAGCGGAAGCCTTCAGCCCGCCCAGCAGAATAACCGCTATGAGTATGAGTCTATTTCCTGACATTTCGTTCGCTGATGATCTTCTTAATTGCAGCTACAGGTGACATTGTCTGACGGTATTCCATGAATGTCTTCTTCTTTTTCATGGCCGACTCGTAG
Organism: Bacteroidaceae bacterium; assembly: GCA_017628845.1. Taxonomy (GTDB): domain Bacteria; phylum Bacteroidota; class Bacteroidia; order Bacteroidales; family Bacteroidaceae; genus Physcousia. Next base: position 13,309 of record JAGBYI010000003.1, on the reverse strand, counting down.
GCGATGGACTCTTCCGCTGACACCTCGGTGGCATAGACACCGCTGTGCTTGGCTCCAAGAGATATGAATACCTCCTTGTACAGATATCTGACGTCCGTGCCACGGTTGATCGAGAGCACCAGTGACTTCTGGTGGTCATCCAGACCAAGGAACTCTCCAAGCTCTGCTATGACGTTGCTGCTCATTGCCTGTTCCAGTATCACCTTAACGTCTGAGTTCTGAAGGATAGTGTTCTTGATGATCTGTGATGACACGATGTCATTGAACTCCTGAGTCACGACAATGGCTGCGGTATTGAGCTTGCGGGCGGTCTTCCATAGACCGAGAAGGTAGGTCGACATAGTCTCGTTGGCGATTGCCTTCCAAGCTTCCTCGATGATAAGCACCTTATGCACGTCCTGCTCCGCCCTCATCTTTGCCTCGAAAGCGTTCATGATGCATAGGATGGCGATACGGTAGAATTCCTCTCCCATATTCTCTATGCTGTCCACCTCGAAGACCGTGAAGCGGCTTGAGAAGATATCCTGTGTCCCTCGTCCGTTCAGCAGATGCTTGAACTGACCGTTAAGTGCATAGGATCCCAAGGCGGTACACATCTCGTTGATGTCGAGGCTGGCCTGCCTGTTGATCACACCATTTACAGAATATCCGTTCTCTCCTGTTATCTGTGCTGTGATATCGCTGCTTATGAAGTTGAACAGGTCGTCATAAATAGGACTTTCGTCAGACTTTCTCCACTCCAGCGCGAAATCCTTCAGGATCTGGATGACGATACTGCTGCTGGCTGAGTTCCATCCTCCAACCGGCTGCCAGATCGTCTGCAGGATCGATTGCACGAACCGAAGGCCGATGCATTCTGGATTGAGGTCTCCCTTGTCATTGAGCCATTGCTTCAGATCCCAGAAGATGTTGAACGACATGCCTTCCTTGGCGTTGCTGTCCCATTTGAGATACACGCCGTCAGCTCCTCCTGACTCCTCACGTATGACAGAACATACGCCTTCATAGGAATAGCCCTTGTCGATGATGAATATCATATCTCCGCTGTCATAGCTGTTGCGGACGAAGTAGTTCGTGAAGAAGGACTTTCCGCTACCCGAACCTCCAAGGAAGAAGGCGTTATAGTTGCTGATGAGTCCGGCCTCGAACGCCTGCTTCTGCACATCCATCAGGATCGGTATGTTCCTGGTCCTGTCACACATCGGGAGAGTGCCGTCCGGGATGCCGTACTGGAAGGACTCCATCGGCCATAGGCATAATGCTGCCGACAGTTCGTTCAGCATGAGGTTCTTCCCGCCGATCTCACATGCCGCTCCCGGCAGTGCCGAGTGCCACAGCACCGGCGTGTCGTAGGTGGCGCTGACGCAGCGGACATTCATCTGCGAGAATGCCGCGCTGACCTTGGCCCTGAGCATCGACTGCTGCTTCTCTGACCCGAATACGAGGATGTTCGTATGAGCCCTGACCGTGGTCTTCTCGTCTTCGAGATTCTCCTTGATATATGTCTCGATCTCAATGTGGTTCTTACTGTTCTCGTTATCCCTGCTTGACATGCTGAGCATCTTCTTCTGGCGTGAATCCAGTTCGTCAAGCGTCGCCTTTGCCGGAAGCATGAGGATGTATGAATTGACGATATGCTCACAGTCCAGAAGAGTACCGATTGATGCACCCAGCGAGAGACCGAGTGCAGAGAGGGGAGTGCTGACCTTCTCGACCTTTCTTGAAGAGGCTATCTCGCTCGGCATCTGCCTTCCTTCGTTGATGATATAGGCCCACATAGAGCGGCCGTTCCCCTCGATGCGGTCGCTGTACATGTCCAGGTCGGAGAGGATGCCGTCATCCACTCCCATCGACATATGCCTGATGATGCAATTCCTCAGGTCTTCGTCCGTAAGCCTTTCCGCCTTGATGGCTCTTGAATCGGTAAGCTTATAGATGAACTCCTCTCCGACGGCATCGATGCGGTAGATGTCCTCATGGCAGCCTTCGCGTACCTTCCTCATCATCCCAAGAACACCGCATGAATCCGGCTCGCGGACAGCAGTGTACTTGTTTGTGAGTGTAATGAAGATGTATTGCTCGTGATGCAGATACGGCCTTCCTTCGAAATGACTCTGATATGCTCTGTCAAGAAAGCTCCTGCCCTCAGCTGGGTCATACGCTCTACGGAAGAACACATCCTGCCTGTGCACCATAGTCCACTCCGGCAGGTCGCGGATCGCCCGGTAGAATCGTCCGTGAAGGTCTGTATAGCCTGCAGCATCGAGGGCGTACATAGGTGGAAGAGCCAGTCTCCAGCCGATGGTCACGTCACCTCTCTTCGATATGACCACGCCATCCTGGATATTCAGGATAGGGAATATCTCATCGAACTCCTTAGACCTTGTCTTCATCTCCATAGCTTAACTCCTCCATCATAGAGTCCAACGATACCGGCATTACCTTGACGTGCATCCTCATCTTGTTCTTTGCAAGCATGCGGGCGAACTCACGCTCGCTGTACTTGCCCTGAAGTACCTGAATGAACATATAGTCCGCCACCAGTGCACCGGCCAGAAAGATGAGAGTGATCATCTTGTTGAAGGTATTCCCCAGTGCAAGAGCCGTCATAGCTGCGAAGACAGCGATGAGGATGAACACAACCATGAAACGCCCCTTGATGCCGAAGAACGACAGGGGCTCATCCAGAGACTTCCAGCTCTTGAAATGAATTGATTTCCATGACTTCATACTACAAGAATATCTTGAAGAGATTGAGTATCACGATGACAAGCATGAGTCCGCCTCCGTGCTTGAGAAATGCCGATGCGGAGTGCTGGTCTCCACCCGAGAACTTGGGATAGATGACTACCAGCTGTATTCCGCCGATAATCACGCACAGGATGGTGACGAAGGCGAAGATCTCGTCGCCCCATCCTCTGAGCATTGAATTCCACTGTGATATTCCTGAACCGAAATCCTTGACCTGTGCATTCATGACAGCAGGCATCATAAGGACCGGCAGCAGTAGTATGAGTCGTCTGACTTTTGATTTGATGTTTTCCATATACTGTGAATTGATGATGTTTGTCGCACATCACCTCACCCGTATACAGTCTTTACTTTGATTGTAGAGAATTAATGCAGGTCATATCCAGCGTCCTGCAGCTGCTTGGCCAGTTCCTCCTTCCTTTCCGGAGAGGTTGCGGGATCCATGTATTCATCCAAAGGCGATACAGGGTCGTGAAGGAATTCATCTGCGGACGGAGCCATTGGAGCGAATCCGCTATCCTCGCCAGAGGGATCATAGTCTTTCAGGACAGGTTTCTTGTCTGTCTTGCCTACCCTTACGACTTCGTTCACGTCCAGCTTGTCGTTAGACGTCATTGCTCTGATCTGCATGATCTTGACCAGAGTGTAGATTACTGAAAACAGTAGCACCGCTACCATCAACAGAAGTAGGATTGTGTCTTTAAGTTCCATATCGTTATAATTTACCTTGCGCTGCAAAGATATAAATAATAATTATATTTAACCAAAATGATAATATAAATTAACCAATAGTGGTTGAAGAAGCATTTCCCTGTCCCGTGTCTAAGCCGTTTTATGACGCAAGTTAGAGCGCCCTTGGAATCCCTGTCACGGCTCCCTTGAGAAAACGGGACACTCCCGAGGTCGCATCAGTTTTCCCATTCCCGTGCATGCTTTCCAGATGCTGCTCTACTGTCTGCTGTCATAAAAGACACGACACCATGGAACAGTAAAAGCCTGCTGGATCCACATCGGAGGTCGATGCCAGAGGCATCCGTGTCGACAAGTGAAATCATTAAAGTATTACCGATATGGCACAGAAATTCTACTTCTTCAGAACAGTAAAGGTTGGCGGCAGACAGAGACTCAGACCGCTTTCAGGACAGAAAGAGCCTTCAGGCAGACACATCGACGAGGGACTTAACGTACAGGCAGACTCCAGGATGAGAGAGGACTATCCGTTAGGAACGATCTTCGGAAGCGAGAGCCTTGAGCTGCGTTCGCTTCATTCCACTACATTCTACTCTGCGGGTCAGATCTACCCGATAGGTCTCAATAACGGAGACTATCATTCGGAGAACCACAGGCCATCTAAAGCCATGAATCAGGCATATGAGGACTACAAGGCTGAGATGGAGGACAACAGCAGACCTGTACTGTCCGGTGAATCTACTCTCTTTACGGAATCAGGCAATGCTGCGACTCCTGGATCGATGCTCCTCCAGATCAAGTCTGACAAGAAGCTGTCTGCTCCTACCATTGAGAACGAAGGATTCCATATAGCAGACAAGGACTGGTACCTTCTCGTGAGGAATATCAAGTCTAAGGTAAACACCATGATGGTGGGACCTTCAGGAACAGGTAAGACTGAGCTGGTGTTGCTTGCATGCAAGAAGCTAGGACTTGACTGTCATGTATATGATATGGGTTCGATGTACGACCCGGTGGCAGGACTTCTCGGAGTACACAGACTCCAGAAGGGAGGTGAGTCGGTATTCGACTACGCGAAGTTCACACAGGATATCCAGAAACCTGGAGTGATTCTGCTTGATGAGCTCTCGAGAGCACCGGTTACGACCAATAATATCCTCTTCCCTTGCCTTGATTCACGTAGGATGCTTCCGGTTGAGATGGCTGGAGGAGATGAGCTCAGGTCGATTGCTGTTCATCCGGACTGTGTCTTCATAGCGACGGCCAATGTCGGAGCAGAGTATACAGGAACGATGAGTCTGGACCGAGCACTCGTAGGAAGGTTCTTTCCTCTGGAGCTGGACTACATGCCTCTTGACAGTGAGGTTCAGGTGCTGACCAAGAGATGCGGAATTCTTCCTGCAGATGCTGAGAATATTGCCAATGTGGCAGGAACAGTGCGTTCACTCTATGGCAAGCAGGAGATATCATGCACTATATCTACACGTGAGACACTTGCGGCTGCAAGGCTGGTGGCTGACGGCTGGAGTTCGCTTGAGGCAATGGAACTGACCTTCCTTCCACTGTTCGAGGGAACGAGGACAGAAGGGGAGAGAGGAATGGTTGCGAAGATATTCATGACAAGATAGAGAATAGAAAAGATGAAAGCAAAGATTATCAGCGCTGTCGTTAAGGACGGCAAGGTAAGACAGATTACTGTGAATACCGAACTCACTCCGAGTATCGGTGTTCACATCGTAGGTATGAACGACATCTCGATCAGGACATTTCTGCTGATGACCATAAGGGCGATGCAGAATGAAGAATTCAGGATTCCCGGAAGGAAGATATGCCTCGTCTTTGAGCCGGAAGTAACGGATTACGACGGTAACTATTTCGAATTTCCGGCTGCGGTGGGCATCATCGTGGCATCCGGACAGGCAAGACTCCGCGAACTTGACAGGTGCATCCTGACAGGAAGACTTGACTCTGACGGTAGGCTAGGAGACCTTCCGGACCCGATGGCTCTGGCTGAGTATGCAAGAGAAAGGGATATGCTTGCGGTGATGCCTCAGATGCAGGCTCTGTCTCTCCCTAAGGAACTCATCGATCATACATTGATGATAGACTCCTTGTATGAACTGGTTGAAGTATTGAAAATCAAGTGAGGATATGAAAAAGAAAGAATGGAAATTCGTCTATGACGAAGAGGTCTGCGACACCCTTGGGAGCAACTTCATGGGTATAATCACTGATGGGAAAAGATTCCTTTTCTTTCAGGCGCTCCCTGATGAGGACCTGAATGACGAGAGGTGCTACATCTACTCGTCAATGATGTCGATGTTCAGTCGTGACAGTGAGGAATTGTCCTATCCGTGGACGAAAGAGAATGATGAACTTCTTCTGAAGGCTCTGAACTCATTAGATGAAGACTCTGACAGATACTGCGGAGAGAACTCTATCTTTCATGAGTTCTTCATATAGTAGTCGAAGTGTTTTATTAAATCCGTGAATCTTTCTCGATTCAGATGAATCAGCAGATACATAAAAAGCCTTGATTTGGAAGGTACCAGATCAAGGCTTCTCTTTGAGACTATATGTAAGTACAGACCGATAAAGTTAATTTAATTCCACGTGCTGAAATGGATATTCTTGGCGTTCTCTTCAGCTTTATCCAGGATTGATGACGGATAACCGCACAACCTTAGTAGTGAGATTGCATTACGGGTATATACGACACCAGGGATAAGTGTGTACGAGAATCGTATCTTTTCAGAATCTATTGTCTCGTTGAAATGATATGTGTCAAGAGTCGTTTCAAGCCCTCTGGCAAGCTCGATATCATGAGTAGAAACCACTGCTGTAGTGTTCTCCAGTGATGAAAGATATCTGATTACTGCGTCTGCAATAGAAATCCTTTCTACAGTATTAGTTCCTTTGAAAATCTCATCAATAAACACAAAGTCAGTGACATGATTATCTGCAGAGCTGCATCTGTCAATAATGGACTGGATTCTTAAGACTTCTGACATATAGTAACTCTTCCCTTCATCAAGATTGTCCGATACTGAAAGAACAGAGTGCAGACGGCATTCCGGCAATGAGAACTCTGAAGAAAAACTCATATTCAATGCATATGAAGACACGATGTTTACTGCAAGAGTCCTTAGAAATGATGATTTACCCGACATATTGGAGCCTGTTATGATCACAGACTTGTTGATCTGAATGCTATTAGGTACGCAGTCATTGATTAGAGGATGATAGATGCTCTTTGCTTTCAAAGTCTTGGACTGTGAAACGAAAGTCGGTAATGACCACTCAAATCCACACGAATCCATCCAGTTTCTGAATGAGGCAATCGAATAAAGAACGTCCCAACCTCCTACATATTCAAAAAGAGTTCTTGAGTCCTTGCTGACATCATCCATTTTCTTGAGTATAGCATATGTCTTGATCGGCTCAATGCACAAGAGAATCTTGATGAGTTCAATCAGAATGTAGAACATCGCCATGAAATCGGATTCAAGTATGCCGTTCAGACTGAATATCCTAAGCTTTTGGGATAGCTTAGAAAGGTTTTTTATAGAATGGTTTACTTCCTGAAGGTCATTGAACCTGTCTATCTCCGAAAGTTTGACAGAAGCCTGTCTCAGCCTATCAAGCTGCACGAGGGGACGTATATACATGTCTACATATGACTTGTTGGCATAATGCAGACATAGGTTGAGTGTCAGGACTCCTACTGCGAAAATAATGGCAACTGCCGGAGGAAGAAGAACAAGCATCAAGACGAATACTGTAAGTTCAAGTAACGGTATCAGCCATGAAAACTTATGCCAACGTCCGATTTGAATAGACATATTCAAGAGTTCGCTTACGGATATGCCTTTTTTAAGGTTTACTGCACCTAATGCTGACTCTAACTTGGTTCTGAAATCTTCATCTTCAATGATTTTTGATATGTCTTTTTCATCATCCACAGATCTCCCGCTCCGCTTCATCTGTCGGAATTTATCATAAAGCATAAGCTCTCCAACAGGCGTAATGCATCGATTGGAGTATCCGAAAAGATCATCCAAATCGATATCCTTACACACATCATCATCCAACACAACATCATCACCTCGATAACTACGAAGGTAGGATCTGATGTTGTCAATATCAGTCGGATCATCTTTCAGTACTCCGAATGTCGATTTGTGGACTTTTTTCATAGCAAGTTAGTTGATGTGTAAATCCGAATTTAGTTGCAAGAGTAAATATCTCTAAGATATTCTTCAATGTCCTTGGCTGTCGGATCTATCTTAATGATTATGCCGTCTGAATTTATAAGTATTGTTCTTCCTGCAGCATTTGGAATTCCATATTGAGTCCATATGTTGTGATTGTTTTCCAATGCGACCATATTGATCCATGGATAATCATCGGCAGCAAGAGCCTTTGCCCACTTCTCTGTATCCCGGTATTCTCTTGCGACACCGACTACAGTGAATCCATATTTGCCATATTTCTCATAAAGTGGTTTGAGTGACTTTGCGGTTACACGGCATGACCTGCACCACGATGCCCATAATTCAAGCACTGCTGTCTTCTCCTTAATCAACTCAGAAAGAGTATGATCGGTGCCGTTCTGGTCTGGAAGTGTAAAATCTATGAATCGTCTTCCTTCTACCATAGCAGTTGCATCCCTTGCTGCGGTTATCAGCTTATGCATTCGATCAGACGGAGACACATCATTGAATTTCTCATCGTAAAGATTAAGCCAAGCGGAAATGTCTGCTGATCTTTGCTGTGAAATATGGATGTTGTCCATTAGCATATAAAGACCTATAGGACCAGAGACTGTTCCTGATAAATAGTCGAAGTCATATTTCTGCTTTGAAGAACGGTAGCTTTGCCATTCTTCCTGCCACATCTGACCTTCTGGAGTCCTATGCTCGCCGCTCATTGACATCTTGTTTACCTCAATGGTAATGCTGTCACGGTATGATTGAGGCAAACTCTCATCATTCTGCTGATCACACATCTCCAACCAATGTGGATCATACATCTGTCCGATGTTGTTAAGGCTATCCTGCGCTTCCATCAACTTTTCGTACCAACCCATATAAAGGCTGTCACGTTCATTGATATAATCATAATATCTCTTGTTTTGCTCTGTGGCATTCATGAGCACAATTCGTTCTCCGTCTATGGCAGACCTTTGTCCGAACCTTATTCCATTTTTGGAATAAAAGAACTCACAGTTCCTATATGTCGCAAAGCCATATTCTGGATGCGGTACACATAATTCATACACCTGGTTGGTGTCAAGAATCACTTCAGCATCGAAGCGTCCGTCTTTTACCCTTATCTCCTGATAAGGGTCACCGTTCCACATGTCAGACCACACAAGGCAAACCCTTACATTCTTGACATCAAATCCTTCGCCGCTTATGTGGCACACGACTTCATGTTCAGAAAGCTGCTTGCTTGAGGTGCATGCAGTAAATACCAGCAACAGTACGATATGAATTAAGCGTTTCATAAATTGGAATTTAGTCATCAGTTTTCTTGCGTTTGAATAAATCGCCAATCCTCTTCCACGAATTCCATCCTCTTTCATCTAGGAACCTTCCCAAGCACCATACGAAACAAAAAATAACAGCCTGTACTGCATATTCTCGGAAGGAATGCGTATCCCCGAAAATTAGATTCAACAACAGGTAAATGACGGTAAAAGTCACCGTTGCAACAATTACTCCGACAATGTTCTTCTTCATAGAAATCCCGATTTATCTACTTGTTATGCTTTATAATTATCCTGCGAACAAAAAATGCAATTACAGCAACAACGACTGGTACTATAGCGAAATATGCTATAGACATTTCAGAAAGATGTTCCTGTGGCAGCTGAAATGCAGAGCATGATATCGCGCCGCATACAAGGAAATTACCTATATAAAATCCCCATCTTTCACCAGGAGTTACATCATCTGGCAATGACCACCACATACTGTAGTTCGGATTCTTTATAGCAGGAATAAACGCATATATTGCCACGAGAAGAGCCGAGTATGCAGCTCCGAATAGAGCAATTTGTGTTGTGCGATCTGTTGAAGCAAGAATCGCATATATTAGCGCGAAGAAACCGATGATGACTAGAAGGGGGGCGATGAACTTTTTCATGGCTATTGAGTTTAATGTTACTTCTTCTTTTTGTTATGCCAAAGCTGAAATGCCAACAATACAACGGCAAATACAATAGATCCCACTAAGTAGCCCGCAATATACTTGACCGACATCATCTCGGCAAGAGTGACACCGGTAATCAGATCATAGACAATTTCAAAGATTGTCCAGACAATGAATGCGATAGTGATAAAGGCTGCGCTTTCTTTTGTAAATACTTTCATATCATACAGGTTTAATAGATGATTCCTAAGGGCATCAATTGAGCTCTGTCAAGGCTGTTAGATAAATCCCGATTTATCGGTGTAAATTTAAAATTAAATAGTAAGAAATCAAAGCCTATCTCGGCTTCACTCATTTGTATCCGCAAATGTAGATTCCTCTTCCGGACACATTCAAGAACCTCATTCTGCTAATCCGTCAAAATCTCCACGCACGCTGTGGTAGTATTTTGGCGGATTTTCTTGTCTGTTGCCGTCATCGGCCCTCTCGGGTGCTTCACAAATGAAGTTGAACCCGATAACGGATAACATTATGAATAGAATTCATCAGAAGATGTCCTTGGAGCAGAAGGTACAGACGCTCAAGGAGGATTTCCTGGACAGAGACCAGACGACCTTCGTGAAGATCAGAAGAACCGGAAGACTGGGATGGGAGAGCTCGATCCCTGAAGGAACACCGTATTCCGACTATATGCTTTCACCAGCCTCTGACGAGGAGCTGATCAAGAACTCCTACCGCCTAGCAGAGGACATGATCAAGGTCATGGACACTCCTTTCAAGGTACGCGTGAGAATCTCTCCGGACGGATCCAGGACTGACGGCAAGACCGTGTGGGTAGCCACAGAGGTGTTCGACGATACCGACCTTCCGATAGGTAACCGCATCGATACATTTCTGGGACTTACCATCCATGAAGGATGCCACCTGCTCTATACTGACTTCTCGGCATATCAGGGCCTGACCAACAGGATAGTCAAGTTCTTTGAGAACCTCCTGGAGGACGAGAGGATAGAGAGAGTTCTTGGCGAGCAGAAGCCCGGCCTTGCAAACTTCCTGAAGGCATCCAAGTACTATTACTTCGACAGATACGTGCAGAAGATGTCACACAAGGAGGATCAGCAGCAGCTGGACACGTTCCCACGACTCCTTAACTGCATCATCTCGCTGGTGAGATATCCCAAGACCATCAACGAGACTGACCTTGCAGAGTTTGCGGATACGCTCATGCAGGTGCGTCCTCTCCTCACACCTTATCCCGAGTCCACCGCCCAGTGCATCGAGGTGGCGGAGAAGATCTACGAGATCATCAAGGACTATCTCAAGGACGAGGAAAAGCAGAAGCAGAAAGAATCTGCATCCGGACAGGGTGACCCTCAGGGAGACCAGCAGGATCCATCCGATGAGAGTGGTTCAAGCTCTACCGGCTCTGGTTCCGGAAGCGGAAGCGCTGGACAGTCATCAGGAAAGAAGATGACATCAAGGCAGATAGCCAAGAAGGTAGAGCAGGACATGAACGATGTATTCGACTCGATCAAGGAGGCTCTCGAAAGCCTTACAGGAGATCCCGAGAAGTCCAACATCTCATCTGACTCCCAGTCGGAGACAGTCAAGGCCGAGAGGAACCTGGTAGGCAAGATTTGCGAGGGCAGAGCCGAGCGTGGCACGCAGAAGGGATGCGTGGTCATCAAGGAGAAGCCTTACAAGGACAGGTATATGGATTCCCTCTCACGAGTACGGAAGTACATACCAGCAATCTCGAAGTCTCTCAAATGCTCATCAATGGAATACAAGCTCATCCATAGAGGCATGCGTAGCGGAATGCTCGACACTGGCAAGATAGCTGAGGCGTTCCAGGGTGTACCTACGGTGTACATGAGGGAAGGTCAGGTCAAGTCAGACAAGATAGCTGTCTGTATCCTCATAGACGAATCCGGATCGATGTACGGAGAGGGTGAGACGGCTGCAAGGGATACGGCAGTCCTGCTGAATGAGGCTATCGGCACTCTTCAGAACGTTGACCTTTACATCTACGGCCACAGCACCGACGGTGGTACAGCTCTCTACGTCTACAGAGAGAAGTCATTCTGTCCGAAGTATGCCCTTGGAAGCACTGACTCCAGATGGGGAAACAACGACGGAACGGCTATCCGTGAGGCTGCAGCGAGAGTGCGCAAGCACACCAAGGAGAATGTCCTCTTCTTTATGATTTCAGACGGAGCTCCGAATGAGTCGGTAGAGACCGTCAGACAGGCTGTGCTTGATGTCGAGAAGCAGGGCTTTGCGATTGTGGCTGTGAGCATCGAGCCGCAGTACGACCCTTCGCTGATGTATCATAGGAACGTCAACCTGACTGACATGCCAAGACTGGCAGTGGATCTTGGCAAGATGGTCAAGAAGGCCATTGCAGACAATACTAACCGTAAAATCCAATAATCATATGAATACAAATACACAGACAAACATTCAGCAGACGCTCTTCAGCGGAGACAACGAGCTGATGAAGATTGACGTATATCTGGACACAAGGTTCGGACAAGGGTCAATCCAGGCCATTACACTCATGGCTGATATAGCTGAGCTCAAGAAGATGCTTGCAGAGGAAGTTGTCCACTTCGTCTTCGAGAAGACTGACGGAACCCGCAGGGATGCCTATGGTACCAGAGCCATAGATGTCATCAGGAAATACGATACTGGCTCTACAACGCAGAAACCGCAGAGGGCATTCAACGGAACCTTCCCTTATTTCGACATAGAGAAAGGGGAGTGGCGCTGCTTCAAGGTGGACAGGTTCGTGATGATAGACAAGGATTATGTTCTATAAAACAGATAAGATTATGACAAAAAGTGATGAGATGATGCTGTCCGCAATCAGACTGAAGGTTGCGATGCAGATGAACGGCAGGGACGTGTCCGTCGAGGGATACCGCGTGAGGGTTTCCCTCCATGGAGTGCCTGCGATGGTGGTAAGGTTCGACAGCGGTGACGTGAGAGTCAACGGAATGCTGCAGGTGTCCCGCAAGAGCGCCAAGGTGCTCAATGCGGTCCTGCGAACCTATACTGACTGTACGGTGGCCTCGGTGGAAGGCTGCTGGGTGCTTGAGAGTAGGGACGGTCAGAGGATACCGATGACGGGTATCATTGCGACGGTACCTATGACACGCAAGGCGAAGGCCTGCAAAATGGATAAATATGTAAACTATTAAATATCAATATTATGCCTAATTGGTGCTCAACAAGATATGCCTGTACTGGAGATCAGAATGAACTTCAAAGCTTATATGAAAGAATGAATAGACTGGCTCAGATGAAGGAACCACTTAAACCCAATGGGTTTGGCACGACTTGGCTCGGTAATCTGGTTGAAGATCTCGGCGTGGACTTCAATCAGGTTCAATGCCGTGGCTCTTGGGATGGTATAGAGCTGGATGGAAGTGTCTTGAGATTCTGGACAGAGACAGCCTGGTACAGATGTACGGAGGTGGAAGACCTGATCAGAGAGAAGTATCCGTCAATAGAGATATTCTTCCTATGTGAAGAACCTGGAATGTGTATCTACGAGAAGAATAGTGACGTATACTTTGACGAAGAGTACATTGTTGACTATTCTGCAGGGGATAGATATTATCTGTCAGAGGCAGGTGCCTTGAATGAACTGTCTGAAGTCTTCGGTATAGACTTCGCCGATATAGATGAAGCTATGATTCTTGTCGAA
>JAGBYI010000185.1 GCA_017628845.1 Bacteroidaceae bacterium | reverse complement strand
TGTGGATACCTATAACATTTCAACGGCTCAATTCGAGGTAACCCCGGAGCAGTTTGAAAAACTTAGTGTGGGTATAAAAAAGATACAACTCTCCACAGTGCCTTATGTACACGAGAAAGATTTCAAGAAAGACAAACTTGGGAAAAAACTGCACAAAGCCTACGTAAAAGCAGTTAATGATGATTTTTAACCCCCCTTTCAGTAAAGGCAGTCAGCGTTTACAGCACAGGCATCAAATGTTAAAAATAGCCGTCACCTCCAGGTGCGATTTCTTTTGCAATGATAGATTTTTAGGGTCACATTAGCAAGAGAAAAATGAACTTTCTGCCTAATTTCCCCTTTATTTCTGACCCTAAAAATGTATGGGCTGATTACCGGAGGGTTAAAGAAATGAGGGTATGTCCGCATTTGAACACACCCCCAATTAGTTCGATATAACTGCCATTAACAATAGTCATCTATACCATCTTCACCATCCCATTCCTCTCCTTTTATAATTGCAAAATACTTGCGTGCACCCTTTTCTTCAAAATATGAACTATAATTCATATGAGCAAATCTTCCATTATTATAGGTTACTTTTGCTATAGCCCAAGGCTTTGGGAATGAATCGGGATTATGTGTCAGTACTAATAATGAATTGTCGTTATCTATAAGTGCAGAATCTAAAACAACTGATTTGCCATAATTATTACTGCTGAAAACAGAATCAACCTTAAGGTTTTCTTTATATTGTTTCAGCGGAGAATCTGAAATTTCCTGTGGACAGTTTGGGAATAAAGATGGAGTTCGCCAATTAATTTGCGTCGCATTAGGTGTATGTGATATTGTTTCAATCAACTCTTCTTCTATTTCTTCATCTTCTATATCAACATCTGCTTGTTTTGTGTAGTAGGTAGGTTGTGATTGATATATGGGTGTTGTGTTTTTTTCTTGAAATATCCATTCACCAAGTGCACCTCCCTTTGGTGGTGTTGGCTTTTGGGCCCATTTGGCAAGAAGTTCAAGCGAAACCTTCGCCTCTTCTGCCGTAACCGTTCTCATCCAACTAAAATTTGCGTTTAGGTGTTCATGACCACGAAGTATAGAAGGGTTAGCGAGGAATGCTTCAACGCTTCCACATAATTGTATTATTTTTGCCCGCGTGATAGGATTATTTAGAACATTTTCCAAACGAGTCAGCCATCGGAGGTTCTCTGGCCGATTGTTTTGTCTGTTAGTATCAATGTGGTCAACAACATGCTGTTCGGATGGCGGATTGCCATGGAATGCATATGCAACTATTCGGTGTACTCTTTCACCAGAAAACTCCATGTAACCAGTCTTGATATTAGGCTTTCCAAACGTCCATGCATTATCATCTTTGCGTATGCGCTTGCCTTCTCTTTGATGTCGCATAATCGCTCCATTATCACGAACGGAATAATGTTCCTCTTTGTAGAAGCATTCTTTGATCTCATCGAAATTGTCAAGTTCTGCCATAATTCACTTCTTTAATGGAACAAAATCAACGGACATATTCAGTACACTCGCTATTTTATTTAGGGTATCAATACCTACGGAAAAACGGCCTTGTTCTATGCGGCTAAGATTTCCTGCATCTATACCAATTTTCTGTGCAAGGTCTTTGGCATCCAACCCCTGCTCTTTTCGCAATTCCTTAATGCGGTTGCCTATTCGGATTCTCTCCTTGTCACGGTCGGGCATTGCCCATAGAAATCCGTTAAGACTCGCCTGGTACATACCTCTAAGTATGTTTCCCCAAACCTCTTCCTCTTTCCCGGTGTAGAATTTGTCAAACAAGCTAGCTACGGTTCTGCTGTAATGCATGTCGCACTTCTGCTCAATCTGGTAATTCATTGTATCACTATACCCCAATATATAGGTATCGCCGATAGCAGTTTCCACTCTGACCCTCATGGGGTCAATAAAATCAACTTTTGTTTTCATAAATAAATCGTTTTTATAGTGGTGTACCCCACATCAAGTTAAACATATGAGCAAATTACTCGTTGCAAATATATAATAATTGTATTATACAACAATTCTAAATTGTCATAAAAAACAATCGCACGATGTGTTTTTAGTTATTTTAGAGTGCCTGGCCAGCCAATCTTTAATACTCGAGCTACTAACTATACAGAGGAAGAAACCTTGATGATACCGGGGCATCATTAAGAATAGTATATAAAAAGAAACAGGTTGTAAAAGGAACAAGTAAACACTGCACCGCAGCACTCGATTTCCTCACAACCAGTTTCTGCCAGCAAAATACGGCATTTTCCAGTAATACACAAGTAAATCCGAGTAAAATTACGCAGAAAACGCTCCACCCAAGCGTAAACTCGGTGATGTAGGCGGTTAAGTACTAATCATCTTAATAATCTAAATAAGAAAGTCCACCTTTCCCGTCAAAAGTCAACAAAACCTTGAGGCGAAAGTCAACCCTTTCAGTATGGATTGGGGGATGTAGCAGATGGTGCTGATAGTGTATGTTGTTTAATTTCATTGTCTTAGGTTTAGGGAGGGGTAAACGGTAAACAGTAAACAGTTAGAATTTGTCCCAGTGTATTCTTGCATCCGAAAGGGTAAAGAAAAATTTTATTATATATATTATTTAATAATATATATAATAAAGTATATTTAGAAGTGTATCACTTGGCAAGATGGTGAGCGGGTGGGCAAGGGCAGGGGTGAGTAGACGTAAAACTAAACTGTTTACTGTTTACCGTTTACCCTTACCCCCTTACATCTACGAACGGAATATGACTGCTTTAGATTGATGAACCAAAGGTGAATAATAAATCGGAAAACGAAAACAGCGGACGCTAGCGTCACTAATGTTCACCGCTCACCCCCCTCTTGCCTCACGACACATCGCTCCTTGAATCATGTTCCTTCCGCCCTCGCCTCACGATAAAGGAACAGCCCCCTCAATCCCCCTATAGGGGGAGGAAAGTGAGCGGCGGAACGCTATTTCTCGCTATTTCTCACATCGCCGGGGGGATGTTGTATCTTTGCAACATCAAACGTTGATAGTTTAACGTTGAACGTTTAACGACTTCGCTCATCTGCTCATCTGCTCATCTGCTCACCTCTCACCTCTCACCTCTCACCTTTAACCTTTTAACCTTTAACCTTTAACCTTTAACCTATTTTTCACTATGGGAACATTCAACAACAACTCCACTTGGGGCAAGATCCTCAACATCGTAATCACCATCCTTACGGCAATTGCAACTACGTTTGGAACGGCGTCGTGCATGTAAAGACCCCCTCTGCCCTTTGGGCATCCCCCCCTCTATGGGGGGAACTATCCACCCCCTCCCCCCCTGCGGGGTACTCGCCCCTGTCTCAGGGGGAGAGTCAGTTACTACCGACAAAGTGGCCACATCGGCAGTACATCATACTCCCGCCCTGCAGGGAGGGTTAGGGGTGGGTCTTCCAACCCTTTAATCTATTAACCCTTTAACAAAATCCTCATCCCCCCAGTACTATATACTCCCTCCCCTTGTGGGAGGGTACGGGGAGGGGTCCTAACTATTATGAGCATACCTTATTCATTAGTCCTTCGCCACAACCAGCCTGGCGAGCCCGAACAGGGCAACAAGACTTTTCCCTGCGCACAGGTGCGCACAGTAATGAACCTCTCAGACATGGCAAAGCACATGACCTCGCACTCCAGCAAGTACGACAAGGGCGATGTGATGGCCGTGGCCACCCAACTGACCTCCTGCATCCGCGAGCAATTGCTTCTGGGCAACAAGGTGGTCCTTGGCGACCTCGGAGCCTTCTCCGTCTCCCTCAAGGCCAAGGCGGCTCCAAATGCCGAGGAGTTCTCCACCTCGCTCATCAAGCAGGTGAAGGTAAAATGGGAACCCAGTGCCGAGTTCAAGGACCTTGTCAACGAGGCTTCCTACGAGTACGTTGGCACGCGCGAGGCTCAGGCCGAGGCACGCAAGGCCGAGAAGGAGCGCCTCAATGCCCTGGCAACCCAGCAGCCTGGCGAGGAATCTCCCGAAGAGGACGAGGGCGGAAGCAATCTGGAGTAAAGACCCCCTCAATCCCCCTATAGGGGGAGGAGAGGGTGAGCGGTGAGAGATGAGCGGTGACTTGCGAAGCTTGATGAGCTTGCGACTGCTTTAGCTTGATGAGCGCAAGCGAGTAACGTTGAACGGTGAACGGTGAAAGTTTAACGATTAACGTTTATCGGATGAGCAAATCTTCCCCAATGCGCTTGGACGTATTGGGGATTTATTGTATATTTGCATGGTGAAACGAATAATAACGTGGCAGGTATGAAGTATCCTATAGGTATACAGCAGTTTGAAAAATTGCGTAGAGAGGGTTGGGTTTATGTGGATAAAACCGCCCAGATACATAGTTTGGTAAACAGGGGTATGTACTACTTCCTGAGCCGTCCGCGCCGTTTCGGCAAGAGTCTGCTGATATCTACACTGGAGGCCTATTTCAAGGGACAGAAGGAACTGTTTCAAGGGCTTGCCATGGAGCATTTGGAGACAGAGTGGGTGGAGCATCCCGTGCTGCATCTTGACCTGAATGCCAAACCTTTCACTAAGTTACAGGACCTTTATGACTTGCTGAATGACCAAATTACTGTCTACGAACATCAATATGGAAGTGTCGCAGTAGATGGAAGTCCTGAGGGGCGATTGCGCCAACTGATCCGTGCCGCCAAGGAGAAGACTGGTCGCAACGTGGTGGTGCTGGTGGACGAGTACGACAAGCCATTGCTTCAGGCCATAGGCAACGAGAAGCTGCAGGATGAGTTCCGCAGTGTTTTGAAGGCTTTCTATGGAGTACTGAAGAGTGCCGATGCCGACATACGCTTTGCCTTGCTGACAGGCGTGAGCAAGTTCAGTAAGGTAAGTGTGTTCAGCGACCTTAACAACCTGATGGACATTTCCATGAGTCCGCACTACTATGATATATGTGGCATATCGGAGAGTGAGTTGCACGATACGTTTGACGACGAAGTGGGGGAATTGGCCTATGTAAACGGCCAAACCAAGGATGAGGCCTACGAAACCCTGCGCCAACGATACGACGGATATCATTTCAGCCCAGACACTCCAGGCATGTATAACCCCTTCAGCGTCCTGTGGACTTTGAGCGAGCAGCAATACGGCAGCTACTGGTTCAGTACCGGCACACCCACCTACCTTGTGCAGCTGATGAAGGAGTTTGACCTTAACCCCAAGGAACTGTCGGGCTACGAGGCAAGTGCCAGTGAACTGGACAGCGTGCAGATAAAGGTGGACAACCCCATTGCCGTGCTCTACCAGAGCGGCTACCTGACCATAAAGGGCTATGACAAGCGCTTTAGGACATACACCTTGGATTACCCGAATGATGAGGTGAAGGAGGGATTCAAGTTTTTAACGAGAAACGTTGAACGTTGAATGTTTAACGAATTTTTTAATAGGTAGATGGAGGAATTTACTTATAGGAAGTTACGGGTATATCAGCAAAGTAAGAATCTAGTACTCGTAATATATGATTTGCTAAAGAAATTTCCGAGGGAAGAAAATTATGCACTTTGCGACCAATTGCGACGTGCTGTAATTTCAATACCTTCAAATATTGCAGAAGGCGTTAGCAGAACATCTCATAAAGAGAGGGTTCATTTTCTTGAAATATCTTTTGGTTCTTTGAATGAAGTTATGTGTCAGATAGAGATTGCCAATGAATTAGGGATAATAAGTCAAGAAGAGATACAATTAGTAGAGGATTATTACAGATTAATATCTCAAATGCTTTCTGGCTTAAGGCGGTCTTTAGTAGAAGTCGCTAATTGATTATAGTCGTTAAACCTTAAACTTTAAACCTTTAAACGTTCTAAAATGCCAACATCACCAGCGAGACACGCAATCTGGAACGCTGGGTGGTGGAGGATTAACGTTGAAAGTTTAACGGTGACTTGCGTAGCTTGATGAACCAAAGGTGAATAATAACGTTCAACGATGACTGGGAAAGTAGGGACGCTGCGTGCAGCGTCCGAAAAACTCCACAAACGCAAGAAAAAACACTCAACCAACCTGTGTGGCGGACGCTGCACGCAGCGTCCCTACCGCTCACCACTATCAAACGGACTTGCGTAGTTTGATGAGCGCAGGCGAGTAAACTCTGAAACTTGAAATTTAAAACGGTGAGCGGATAGAGGTTCGTTCACCGTTTGCTTTTCGCTCGCTTAATCGTACCTTTGAGGCAAGCCTCTAAATTACTCACGTTGACCTTCGGTCTTCCTCCTCCTTACAAGGCATAGTATGCGAGCATCCTCTGCTCTTGTTTCGCGCGTCGGTTCGGAAAAATCAAAATTCTTTTGCTTTTTCGCTCGCTTATTCGTAACATTGAACTACGTTCTAAGGTACTCACGTTCGGAAATGTCCAAATAAATTTAACCCTTTTTGGTTCAATTTGCTCTCGTTCGGCATAAAAAGTAAACTTTTTCTGCTCTCTCTTAATCGCAAATTTGACATTTCGCTCACTTAATCGTACCTTTGCACTCAAAATAAAAGGAAAAGACTATGCAACCATTTCTTATTTACAATACTTTGACCCGACAGAAGGAACTGTTCCGCCCATTGGTGGAGGGTCGTGTGGGAATGTACGTTTGCGGACCTACGGTGTATGGCGATGCTCATTTGGGACATGCACGTCCGGCCATCACCTTCGACCTTTTGTTCCGCTACCTGAAGCACCAGGGCTACAAGGTGCGATATGTGCGCAACATCACTGATGTGGGCCATCTGGAGCATGATGCCGACGAGGGCGAGGACAAGATTGCCAAGAAGGCACGACTGGAGCAACTGGAGCCCATGGAGGTGGCTCAGTACTATGCCAACCGTTTCCACGATGCCATGGCGGCGCTGAACTGCCTGCCGCCAAGCATAGAGCCTCATGCTACAGGACATATCATTGAGCAACAGCAGCTGGTGCAGAAGATTATGGACAACGGCTATGCCTATGAGAGCAACGGCTCCATATACTTCGACATAGAGCGATACAACCAGGACCACAAGTACGGCATACTGAGCGGACGCTCGCTGGAG
>JAGBYI010000184.1 GCA_017628845.1 Bacteroidaceae bacterium | reverse complement strand
TTTGGACATTCCTGAGGAATAATAGTCACGAAGAATTAATAAGCGTTCTTCTTCACTGTAACGTTCGCCTTTCTTTCTCATACTGTTTACACATTTTATTAATTGTTATCAAATGTGTCTACCTATATCAGTATAAGACACGGGGAGGGTTACTTCTCTGCAATATACATGGTGCAGATGCCGAAAGTGAAACGTTTCCATAGGACGGAACGGAAACCCGCCTTCTGCAATATGCCCTGCATAACCTCACCCTGAGGAAAGGCCTCCATAGTAGCAGGAAGATAGGAATATGCACGGCTGTCTCTGCTGACTATCCACCCCACCAGAGGCATGACCACATGGGAATAGATCCAGAAGATCTGGCGCATGGGAAAACGCGGAGGTGTTGCCAGCTCCACAATGAGCAAATGCCCGCCTTGTCTCAACACGCGATGCATTTCCGAGAGACCGGCATCCAAATCTTGAAAATTTCTTACACCATAGGCCACTGTCACCGCATCAAAGGAGTCCTCCGGAAAAGTCAGGTGCAGGCAGTCTTCCTTCTGGAAAAGAATCTCTGTCCCCTGCAGTTCAGCGGCCAGACCGGCAACCTTGCGACGGGCCACATCCATCATTCCTTCGCTGATGTCTGCTCCCACAATCTGCTGCGGCCTAAGCAACTTACCTATAAGGACAGCAAAGTCTCCGGTTCCGGTAGCAACATCCAGCACCCGCTTGGGAGCAAACCTGCCCAAGGCTTCCACTGCCTTGCGCCTCCAGCCACGGTCTATACCCATGCTGAGGGCATGGTTAAGAAAATCATAGGTGGGGGCAATGCCGTCAAACATTGCCTCCACCTGCTCCACCTTCTCTCCCTGCTGGGAGTAGGGCTTTATCTTTTCCTGAGTATAGGACATTAGAAACTTGCCCTTAACGCTTATTCAACCACTCAGTAACGTTGCGTTCGATACGCTGCTGGATATCGCCTTCGCTATCGGCAGGAACAAACTTAGTTCCGGTGATATGTTCGTACAGCTCTATATAGCGGTCGCTCACGCTCTGTGCATATTCGTCGGTTATCTCAGGCATCACGTCGCCAGGACGATTCATGAAGTCGTGCTCAATGAGCCACTGGCGGACGAACTCCTTGGAGAGCTGCTTCTGAGGCTCGCCCTTCTCGAACTTCTCTTCATAGCCCTCGGCATAGAAATAGCGTGAGCTGTCGGGAGTATGAATCTCGTCAATAAGTATAACCTTGCCGTCGCGCTTGCCAAACTCGTACTTGGTATCTACGAGAATCAGGCCCATCTTGGCGGCAATCTCCGAACCGCGCTGGAAGAGAGCACGTGTGTACTGCTCCATCTGCTCATAGTCCTCCTTGCTCACGATGCCTTGGGCAATGATTTCCTCCTTGCTGATGTTCTCGTCATGACCCTCATCTGCCTTGGTGGTGGGGGTGATGATGGGTTCGGGAAAGCGTTCGTTTTCGCGCATACCCTCGGGCAGACGCACGCCACAAATCTCACGGCATCCGTTCTTGTACTCGCGCCATGCAGAACCGGTCAGATAGCCGCGGATAATCATCTCCACACGGAAACCCTCTGCACGGAGACCCACTGTTACCATAGGGTCAGGAGTGGCCAGCTTCCAGTTGGGGACGATGTCGGCGGTAGCATCCAGGAAGGAAGCCGCAATCTGGTTCAGGCACTGCCCCTTGAAAGGAATTCCCTTGGGCAGGATTACATCAAAGGCCGAAATACGGTCGGTAGCCACCATAACGAGCAAATCGCCGTCAATGTCATAAACATCACGGACCTTGCCGTGATATACGCTCACCTGACCAGGCAGGTTAAAGTCTGTACGTGTTAATGCTTTCATTTCTAAATATTTCGTTGGTTTTCTACTTTACGTTGTCAGTTGCCAGTTCCCCGTTTTCAGATTTCCGTTTGTCATAGGCATCCACTATCCTGGACACCAGACGGTGGCGCACTATATCCTTGCGGTTCATGTGCACGAAACCTATGCCACTTACTCCGTCCAGAATCTCCAAGGCTTCGGAAAGTCCGCTCCTGACTCCACGGGGCAAGTCAACCTGCGAAGTGTCGCCCGTGATAATCATCTTGGTGTTCATACCCATTCTGGTAAGAAACATCTTTATCTGAGCCGAAGTGGTATTCTGAGCCTCGTCCAGAATGACTACAGCATCGTTCAGCGTGCGTCCTCGCATGAAGGCCAGAGGAGCTATCTGTATAATATTCTGCTCCATCATCTCGCGCAATTTCTGCGCTGGAATCATATCCTCCAGAGCATCATAGAGGGGCTGCAGATAGGGATCTATCTTGTCTCTCATGTCACCGGGCAGGAAGCCGAGTTTCTCGCCAGCCTCTACCGCCGGGCGCGACAGAATAATCTTGCGTATCTCCTTGTTCTTCAACGAGCGGACTGCCAACGCTATGCTCATATATGTCTTACCGCTACCAGCAGGGCCAGTGGCGAAAATCATATCATTTTCCTGGTAAAGATGCACCAGTTTCTGCTGGTTCTCGCTACGGGCAGAAATGGGTTTTCCAGTGACGCTGTACACCACCACGCCTTCAACGCCCTCCTTGCTGACACGTTCGCCACGCAAGATGTGCAGGATATCCTCCTCCGTCAGGCTATTGTACTTCAGGCAATGGCGTTGCAACTTCTCCACGTTCTCTTCTAAGGCACACATCTCCAGTTCATCGCCCATAACGTGAAGCACATTGCCACGTGCCACAATACGCAGTTTAGGATAAAGGGCCTTTACCATCTGGATGTTGATATTGTTCACCCCATAGAACACCACGGGGTCCACATCCTCCAGTATGATATGCTTTTCTATCATTACGATTCCCTACTTTTTTGTGCACAAAGTTACAGAATATATTTGGATTATACACCATTTTATAATAACTTTGTCTCGAAAATCATGAGACGACTAAAGAAAAACTACTATCTGACCCTATTCTGCTGTATAGTGGGAATACTGGGAATTGTGAGGCTGGCCAATGACAAAACGGCCACAATCCGCTCATACAGGGAGAAGGAGGAAGGAGCAGATACCTGCATAGCCTGCAAGCGGGACACGTTTATCTGCCCCACCACAATACCCGAGACTGAAATCATCCATCTTCAAGAACAGGATGACCATGCTTCTGCCACGCCACCTCCCTCACAGCAAACTTCGGAAAAGCCACACCCACCCCACCCCATCTACTCTGTCCCATCTTTCAGCGGCACTTTCCATGACCTCCAGGACACACATGCAGAAAGCGCAAGGCGCTGGGGCGTGAAGCCTGTCAAGAACCGCATGGAGGCAGAGAAGAGGAAAAGCGAACTGGTATTCATCGGTTCCAATCCTTATTACAAGATAGACCCCGGCATGAGCAGCAGCATACCATATCTTGTGCCACGCGCTGCAACAGTCCTGGAAACCATAGCACGCAACTATCTGGATTCGCTGCACATAAAAGGCATACCCATGCACAAAATACTGGTCAGCAGTGTCTTGCGCACAGAAGAGGACGTAGAAAGGCTACGTCGCACCAACGTAAACGCCTCCCCCGAATCCTGTCACCGCTACGGCACCACCTTTGACATCCCCTACAACAGATACCACACCGTTGCACCGCCCAACGAGAACCGCCGTGCAGTACAGAACGACACCCTGAAATGGATACTGGCAGAGGTACTGCGCGACGTACGCAAGGACGGGTTGTGCCACATCAAATACGAAGTAAAGCAGGGATGCTTCCACATTACAGCAAGATGAAAGAGTACGGACTTATAGGATTGACACTGGGGCACAGTTTTAGCAGAAATTTCTTTACAGAGAAGTTCAAGCACGAAGACATTGACGCATGCTATCTCAATTTCGAATTGCCCGACATCAGATGTCTGCGGGACGTCCTTCTTGAACACCCCGACTTAGAGGGACTGAACTGCACCATCCCCTACAAGGAAACCATCCTGCCATATCTGGACGAAATCAGTCCGGAGGCACGCGAGATAGGAGCCGTGAACGTGATAAAAATCCAACGCGACAAGAGCTACAGCGGCGGACGCTGCATGGACGGAATCAGGCTAGCCGGTTTCAACAGCGACATCATCGGGTTTACAGGCAGCATAGCCCCCATGCTGAAACCTCACCACAAAAAAGCCTTGATTTTAGGTACCGGTGGAGCAGCAAAGGCCGTAAAAGCCGGACTGGGAAAACTGGGCATACAATGCACATTCGTCAGCAGGCACATCTCCAAGGACCCCAAGGGTCTTAAAACCTCCAATCTTCTCACATACAGCGAAATCACCACAAACACCCTGCAGGAACACCACGTAATAGTAAACTGTACTCCTGTAGGGATGTTCCCCCACACCGCAGAGGCCCCAGCCCTACCATACGAGGCCCTTTCCCCCGACCATCTTCTATATGACCTCGTTTACAATCCAGAAACGACCATGTTCCTGCAAAACGGGACACAACACGGAACTGCCATAAAAAATGGGCAGGAAATGCTGGAACTGCAGGCACTGGCCAGCTGGGACATATGGACTTCCGAGTAAACCCCTTGAGAGACCGCGTAACTCATTCATTTTCCGTATTGCAGTCCCTTTGTCCCAAAGTACACATTGCTACCGCTGCACCTCTGCATACAAAGCAGAGCACAATGCACATTGCCCCTGTTCCGTCCGCCGTTTTTGAAAAACTTCAAATAATATTTGATATTTTGCTCACTTATTCGTATCTTTGTGTCCATAAATAAATACTTATAATCATTATGAGCAACCAAAGATACATGATGCGCGGAGTGTCCGCTGCCAAAGAAGATGTGCATAATGCCATCAAGAACATAGACAAGGGACTTTTCCCTCAGGCTTTTTGTAAGATAATCCCCGACATTCTGGGCGGCGACCCCGAGTATTGCAACATCATGCATGCAGATGGCGCAGGCACAAAGTCTTCCCTGGCATACATGTACTGGAAGGAGACCGGCGATCTGGGCGTATGGAAAGGCATAGCACAGGATGCGCTCATCATGAATACCGACGACCTGCTTTGCGTGGGCGCCGTGGACAACATTCTGGTCAGTTCCACCATCGGCCGAAACAAGATGCTCATCCCTGGCGAGGTAATTTCAGCCATTATCAACGGCACTGACGAACTGATGGCAGAGATGCGCGAAATGGGTGTCGGCATCTATGGCACCGGAGGCGAGACTGCTGATGTAGGCGACCTGGTACGCACCATAATAGTGGACAGCACCGTAACCTGCCGCATGAAACGCAGCGATGTCATCGACAATGCAAACATCCGTCCCGGTGATGTCATCGTAGGCCTTTCAAGCACAGGACAGGCCACCTACGAAAAGGAGTACAACGGTGGTATGGGCAGCAACGGACTCACCTCTGCACGCCATGATGTTTTCAACAAATACCTTGCAGAGAAATACCCCGAGAGCTACGACCATCAGGTACCCGAAGAACTGGTATACAGCGGCAAGTACAAACTCACCGATGAAGTGGAGGGTGCGCCCCTTACCGCCGGCAAACTAGTCCTCTCCCCCACCCGCACCTATGCTCCCGTAGTAAAGAAATTGCTGGACGAGATGCGTGCCGACATTCATGGCATGGTACACTGCACCGGTGGTGCACAGACCAAGGTTCTGCACTTTGTCAGCGACAACTGCCGTGTCATCAAGGACAACATGTTCCCCGTACCTCCCCTGTTCCGTGCTATACACGAAGAGAGCGGAACTGATTGGAGCGAGATGTACAAGGTGTTCAACATGGGCCACCGCCTGGAAGTCTACGTTGCACCCGAAATGGCAGAAAAGGTAATTGCCATATCCAACTCCTTCAACATAGATGCACAGATTGTGGGACACATCGAGGAAGGCAAGAAGAGCCTGACAATCAAGAGCGAGTTCGGCGAGTTCAACTATTAAACCAGAAGACTACAAGAAATGGCAAACAACTTGCTTGAACGTCTGGAAGGACTGGTATCGCGCTTTGAGGAGGTTTCCACACTGATTACCGACCCCAGCGTCATTGCCGACCAGAAAAGATATGTAAAACTGACCAAGGAGTACAAAGACCTTGGACGCATTGTGGATGCACGCAAAGAATACGTGGGTTGCCTACAGAACATAGCCGACGCCAAGGAAATGCTGGCCATGGAGGACGACCCCGAAACGAAGGAGATGCTTCGCGAGGAACTATCCGAGAACGAAAAGCGCATTCCCGAACTCGAAGATGAAATTAAACTGCTTCTCGTTCCAGCCGACCCAGAGGACGACAAGAACGTCATCATGGAAATCCGTGGCGGCACGGGTGGCGACGAGGCAGCCTTGTTTGCAGGCGACCTGTTCCGCATGTACAGCAAGTACATTGAGACCAAAGGATGGAAAATGGCAGTGTCCAGTTTCAGCGAAGGTTCTTCGGGCGGATACAAGGAAATTATATTTAGCGTCACCGGTGAAGGCGTGTACGGCATCATGAAGTACGAGAGCGGCGTACACCGTGTACAGCGCGTACCTGCCACTGAAACACAGGGACGCGTACATACCAGTGCTGCTACAGTGGCAGTATTACCCGAAGCCGAAGAATTCGACGTGGAGATCAACGAGGGAGCCATCAAGTGGGACACCTTCCGCTCAAGCGGTGCCGGCGGACAGAACGTAAACAAGGTTGAGTCCGGTGTACGTGCACGCTACATGTGGCGCAATCCCTTCACCAACGAAGACGAGGAGATTCTGGTGGAATGTACCGAGACCCGCGACCAGCCCAAGAACAAGGAGCGTGCATTGGCACGCCTACGTACCTTCATCTACGACAAGGAGCACCAGAAATATCTGGACGACATTGCCTCCAAGAGAAAGACAATGGTGTCCACCGGTGACCGCTCTGCCAAGATACGTACCTACAACTATCCGCAGGGACGCATTACCGACCACCGCATAGGCTACACTATCTACAACCTCAACGCATTCATGGACGGCAGCATACAGGACTGCATTGACCACCTCATCGTGGCCGAGAATGCCGAACGACTGAAAGAAGCCGAACTGTAAATATAGCAAGCACTACAAAAAAAGACTAACCCTTAACCCAAAATACTATGACCAGACCAGAACTTATCCAAAATATCAAGGCAAAGCGCAGCTTCCTATGCGTAGGCCTTGACACCGACCTGAAGAAAGTCCCTGCCCACCTATTGAACGAGGAGGACCCCATCTTCGCATTCAACAAGGCTATCATTGATGCCACCGCAGCATACTGTGTGGCTTACAAGCCCAATCTGGCCTTCTACGAGGCATTCGGTGTAAAGGGCCTTATGGCTTTCGAGAAGACCGTAACGTATATTAAGGAAAACTATCCTGACCAGTTCATCATCGCCGACGCCAAACGTGGCGACATAGGCAACACCTCTGCCATGTATGCACGCACATTCTTTGAGGAATACAACCTTGACTCTGTTACCGTAGCACCATACATGGGCGAAGACAGCGTAACTCCATTCCTGGGATACGATGGCAAGTGGGTTATACTACTGGCCCTGACCAGCAACAAGGGAAGCCATGACTTCCAGCTGACCGAAAGCACAGACGGAGAGAAACTGTTCCAGAAAGTTCTGCGCAAGAGTCAGGAATGGGCCGGCAACGACCAGATGATGTACGTCGTAGGTGCAACACAGGGGCAGGCCTTCGAGGAAATCCGCAAGATTGTCCCCGACCACTTCCTGCTGGTTCCTGGCGTAGGCGCCCAGGGCGGCTCCCTCAGCGAGGTGTGCAAATACGGCATGACACAGGAGTGCTGCCTACTGGTAAACAGTTCACGTGCCATCATCTATGCCGACAACACAGAGAACTTTGCCACTGCAGCTGCCGAGGCCGCCAAGACCGTACAACAGGAGATGGCAGCAGAATTAGACAGCAGAGGCATCTGATTACACACAACCCCAAAGACCCAAAAGACCTTAAAGACCCTCTTTAACCCAAAACACAATCACATGGAATTCAGTGCACAAATGATAGCAGGCCTTGTCGGAGGAACCATAGTAGGCGATCCACAAGCTACCGTATCCGGTTTCGCAAAGATAGAAGAAGGCCGCCCAGGCTGCATCAGCTTCCTGGCCAATGACAAATACGAGCATTACATCTACACCACCGAAAGCAGCATCGTACTTGTAAACGACTCTTTTGAACCGAAACAGGAAATCAAGACTACACTGATAAAGGTTGCCAACGCCCGCGAGGCCGTAGCCAATCTCATAAACATCTATGACAGCATGAAGCCTAAGCCAAAGGGCATAGACTCCACAGCCTTCATAGCCCCTACTGCCACCATAGGCAAGGACGTTTACCTCGGTCCATTCGTGACCATCGGTCCTAAGGCGGTAATAGGAGACGGATGCATCTTGCACCCACATGCTACCGTCGGGGCAAGGGCCACCATAGGATCCAACACGGAAATGTATGCCGGCAGCGTGGTGTATCACGACTGTAAGGTTGGCGCAAGATGCATACTCCATGCCAACTCTGTCATTGGCGCTGATGGTTTCGGCTTTGAGCCAAACGAAGAAGGCTATAAGAAGATAGCACAGATAGGCATTGCCATTCTGGAGGATGACGTGGAGATTGGTGCCAATTCCTGCGTAGACCGCGCAGTAATGGGCGAAACAATCATACACAGCGGCACAAAGATTGACAATCTGGTGCAAATAGGCCACAATTGCGAAGTGGGCAGCCATACGGTAATGTCAGCACAGGTTGGCGTGGCTGGTTCCACAAAAATCGGCAAATGGTGCATGCTTGGCGGACAAGTGGGTGTGGCAGGTCACGCCTCCATTGCAGACGGCACACAGGTCGGCGCACAGTCGGGCATACCCAATAGCGTAAAGAAGCCGAACCAGCAGCTCATGGGGTCTCCTGCCATAGAACCTCGTACATGGTGGAAAGCACAAGCCGTGATAAAGCAGCTCCCAGACATGTGGACCACCATGAACCGCATGAAAAAAGAAATCGAAGAACTGAAGGCACAGTTACAAGAATACAAAAAACAGGAATAAACCGCTACGAAGGCAGTTATACACATTATATAATATATGAAACAACGCACACTGACATCAACTTTCACACTACAAGGCAAGGGGCTTCATACCGGCATGGATCTTACCGCCACATTCTGTCCCGCCCCCGAAAACCATGGATACAAGATTCAGCGCGTAGACTTGGAAGGGCAGCCCATCATTGATGCCATTGCAGAAAATGTAGTAGAAACCACTCGCGGCACCGTACTCGGAGTTGGCGAAGCCCGTTGCAGCACCATAGAGCACGGTCTTAGCGCACTGTATGCTTTCGGCATCGACAACGTATTGATACAGGTGAACGGCCCCGAATTCCCCATTCTTGACGGCAGTGCAGAACCCTACGTAAAGAAGATTCATGAAGTAGGCATTACTGAGCAGAACACCGACAAGGACTGGCTTGTCATTACAGAACCTGTTGAAATTAAGGACGAAACAACCGGCTCGCACATTACCATTATGCCAGCCGATGACTTTGCCGTCTCCGTAACCATAGACTTCAATTCAAAGATGATGCCCATACAGACGGCCACCATGAAGGACATCAACGACTTTGAAAAGGAATTCTCTGCAGCACGCACCTTTGTTTTTGTCCGGGAGATAGAGCAACTACTGACTCTGGGACTGATAAAGGGCGGTGACCTGGACAATGCCATAGTAATCTACGAGAGGGAGACCTCACAGGAAAGTATGGACAAACTATGCAAATTGACCAAGGCCGAATGGCACGATGCTACTAAACTGGGCTACATACAGCACAAGCCTCTCGTATGGGACAATGAACCGGCCAGACACAAACTTCTGGATATTATTGGCGACATATCTCTTGTAGGCAAACCAATCAAGGGTCACATTGTTGCCACCAAACCAGGACACACCATCAACAACAAGTTTGCACGATTGTTGAGAGGATAAGAAAAGAGGGAAACGGACTTGCGGAACTTGATGAGCTTAGGCGAATAAATCTGCGAGTAAGCGAGAGCATGAAAGGGGCACGGCAGCCGCATCCCTTTCGAAGAAAAACAAAGAAAAACATTGACAAACAAATAACTATTAATATATAATGATAAGTCCTTTAGCATACATCCATCCCGAAGCACAAATCGGCGAGAACTGCGAAATCGGCCCATTCTGCTATATTGACAAGAATGTGGTGATAGGCGACAACAATGTGCTGATGAACAGCGTTACCGTCCTCTATGGCGCCAGAATAGGCAACGGCAACAAATTCTTCCCAGGTGCAGTAATCAGCGCCGTACCTCAGGATTTGAAATTCCAAGGCGAGGAGACAACTGTAGAGATAGGCGACAACAATACTTTCCGCGAGAATGTCACCGTAAACCGCGGCACTGCAGCCAAGAACAAAACCGTGGTAGGCAGCAGAAACCTGTTCATGGAAAGTGTACATATCGCACACGACGATATCGTTGGCAACGAATGTATCATCGGAAATGGAACAAAACTGGCAGGCGAAGTGACTGTTGACGACCGTGCCATCCTTTCTGCCAACGTGCTCGTACACCAGTTCTGCCGAGTAGGCAGCTACTGCATGGTGGGAGGCGGAACACGTAGCGCACAGGATATCCTGCCCTATTCCATGATTGCGCGAGATCCTGCAGCGTATTGCGGTCTGAACACCGTGGGTCTGCGCAGACGCGGCTTTGAACGAGATATAATAGACAACATACACCGCACCTATCAGACTATCCTGCAAGGAACAGGACTGCTGAAAGATTTGCTTGCGAGAGTGGAAGAAGAGATACCTAACTCCCCTGAGATAGAGTACATATTAGACTTCATACGCACCAGTAAACGCGGCTTTATAAGATAGAAATATAATGACACACCGTCTATTATTATTCAGCGAAGAAGAGACTAACTTCGTAATGGAAATCTTGGCTCCGCCAACAACCACATTCCTTGAACTGCACAGGCTGATACTCGATTCTTGCGGATACAGAGAAGAGGGCGACCATACTTTCCTTATATGTAATGAAAATTGGAAAGTAAAGGAAAAAATACGTTTGAGAAGCACCGACACCATAGGTTACGACGAAGACCTCTATCTTATGGACCGGACCACCTTAGAAGACTTCATAGAAGAAGAAGGACACCACATGGCATACGTCTATGATAGCAGTGCAAAAAGGACGTTCATTATCGAATTGGTTGAAAACATCTTCGGCGAGACGGCAGACAAAGTTTCAGTAAGCAGACAAAAGGGATTACCTCCCGTCCAATTCAACATTAGCAACACAGAAATACCCGACAAGAACGCTTCACCAAGCATACCTGCTGCCGAAGATGGAGATGACGAAGTCCTGCCCTCTGACGAAGATTTCTCGGAAGAAGAAATAGACATGGACGGCTTTGAAGTAAGCGAAGGATAAAGCACCTTCAAACACGACAAAATCATGACACCCCTACTAATAGTCATCCTCGGCCCAACAGCCGTGGGCAAGACCGAGTTAACTCTATCAATTGCGGAAGAATTGGGCTGTCCAATACTCAACTGCGACTCCAGACAAATATATCGCAGTATGAGAATTGGCACTGCAGCGCCAACAGAAGAGCAATTGAAAAGGGCAAGGCATTATTTTGTTGGACAACTATCTCTAAACGACTATTATAGTGCAGCGAAATACGAGCAAGACGTACTGCAACTGACCTCAGCACTATACAAAAAACATGACACTCTCATCCTCTCCGGAGGAAGCATGATGTACATTGATGCCGTGTGCAATGGCATAGACGACATACCAACCGTAACGGAAGAAGTGAGAACAC
Source organism: Bacteroidaceae bacterium (assembly GCA_017628845.1). Classification (GTDB taxonomy): domain Bacteria; phylum Bacteroidota; class Bacteroidia; order Bacteroidales; family Bacteroidaceae; genus Physcousia. Next base: position 31,806 of record JAGBYI010000184.1, on the reverse strand, counting down.
ACCTGGCTCAAAGACTGCAGAATGAAGGCCCAGATATTCTTTTGGAGGAATTACGGCTGGTAGACCCCGAGCACTATGACAACGTTGACAGAAAAAACACAAAGCGTGTAGTCCATGCTTTGGAGATCTTTTACACCACCGGCAAACCTTACTCAAGTTTCTTGACAAGAAAAACCTTACGTAGCTCAGAGGATGCGCACAAACGCCCCAAACGGCCTTTCAGAATACTGAAAATAGGGCTAAACAGGCCTCGAGAGGAACTTTTCGAACGTATCAACACAAGAGTAGACAACATGATAAACTCCGGACTTCTGCACGAAGCGATGTCGCTAATGCCCTATAGGCACGAAAACGCGCTGAACACCGTAGGATACAAGGAAATGTTCAATGTGCTTGACGGCACATGGGAACTGCCTATGGCCATCGAACGCATGAAGAAAAACACCAGAGTATACGCAAAGAAACAACTGACGTGGTTTATGCACGACAAAAGCATCTCATGGTTCCATCCCAATCAACACAAAGAAGTAATGGACCTAATACGGAAAAATCTGCCAGACAATGAATAACCCCCGATTCCCACGAAGCGGCATTACATAAAGACAGTACAACAAGAGCGAACAGCAGCCATACCGCAAGACACGCAGATAAACACCACAAGACAAACAGAGCACACAGAAAGACACCGATGCCCACTGTAGCGATACAGCGGGCATTTTTCTTTACAAACCCACTTTCAATCAGAAGAACCGCAAAACAATGACTGCGACAACAAAACAATGCTAAAAGAGGCAACTCAAACCGCCAAACGAACGCCTAACAAATGATCACAATACGTCCTGCGAACTACACATAAAATCAAATCGACCATAGACTATCACGAGTTGACAACCGATTTGGGATAAATATAGCGTAACGAATCAAGCAATCAAAGATTACTCAAAAAGAAAAACCCGACTGAAGCAAAACAGAGAAAACCCTCCCATCGAAAACACTCGCAATGGCAGCTTCAAACATTAAAGAAGAGAACACAGGCAAAATCTCAATAAGTGTCGACAGTACACACCATATACAATGGGCATTTTAAACAATTAAACACTTTTTTTGCGTTTTTTCACACCGAATTAAAGCGATTAGAGAAGATTTACACACGCACAAGCAACGCTTTTTCATAAAAAAATCTTAAATTTGCTATCGCACAATTATAAAAACAGGCATATAACGCAACAAAAGCATACGAAAGAAGAATCCCGAAGGCATAGTCCTCGAATAGAGAGCATAGACAAAAAGCAAAATAATTTTTAATCTAAATCAAACAATAAAACCAAAACTTATGTGTATGAGAAACCGTTTAAGTAAATGCAGCAAGCATCTGGCCTTTGCCACATGCCTGTTCGCCCTCGGCGGAAGTTTCTCGGCATGTCAGGATGAGTACTTCTTGGATGACGAAAAACCCAAGTGGCTCAACTCCAGCATCTACGAGACTCTTGAAAGTAACGGAAACTATCAGAACTATCTGAGGTTGATTGCTGACCCGGACGTAAACTCCGGCAGCGATGAAAACAGTTCGTTGGTAGAAATCCTGAAGCGCACAGGCTCCAAGACAGTCTTTGTCGCCGACGACCATGCATGGGAAGCTTTCTTCAAAGAAAACAGCGAATTGCCAGAAAGCAATCCATGGAAAAAAGCGACAACCTATGAGAACCTGACCAAGAGTCAGAAGAAGCTGTTGCTACACACCAGCATGCTCAACAATGCAATCGTCATGGAGAACCTCTCAAGCAGTGCTGGTTCCAAACCCGAACGAGGAAGCTACCTGCGTCGCTATACTGACGTTGAGGCTGTGGACAGCGTTACACGTGTGGCAGTTACTGACCTCCCTGTAACCTACTGGTCTGCAGACAGACAGACATCAGAAGACAATGCCAAGCAAACAGAGGTAGACCAGTGGAGCAGAATCAGAAATGGAGGCGATCTTCATTACGACTCCATCTATATGGTTTTGGACAGCTCATTAACAATGATGCTGCAGTTCACCAACGAGTTCATGGCGAAGAAACACATAACCGACAATGACTTTAGAATCATTACAGGCCAGGAACGCGTAACCAGCGACATACATATCTACAGCCACCGTCTGGACAGCGCTGACATCGTATGCGAAAACGGTTATCTCAACAAGACCCACAGACCACTTGTGCCCTTGGCAAACATGGCAGAGGTTATCCGCACAAACGGAAAGACAAACATATTCAGCCACATGCTGGAACGTTTCTCTGTTCCTTTCCAGAACAAAACTGTAGGTAAACTATTCTCCAGACTGAACGAGAATTTTGAGGAAACAGACACTCTCTATTCCAAGCGTTATTACTCGTTAAGATCCTTTGGTGGAGGCAAATTAAACAGAAACGAGCTCGGTACTACCTTTGCAAATACCGGTACCGCTCTTCTTAAATTTGATCCAGGTTGGAACGGATACTACCCCGTAACTGCCAGCTCACCTCAGGAGGATATGGGAGCCATGTTCATTCCCAACGACGAGCAGATGGTAAAATTCTTCTCTGAAGAGGGTGGTAAGACATTGATTCAGGAGTACACACTGGATCCAACATGGAACTACAGTTTGGCCAGCGAGGAAGAGTTGATTCGCCTCTACAAGGACATTGACCAGATTCCCCTTGACAAGATAGAGAAAATCATCAGTCACTGTATGCAAGAAAGCTTCGTGGCATCTGTTCCCAGCAAGATGACCACCTTGCGAGAGGAAACTACTCTTGAGCAGATTTACTATCCTGAAGACATCAATGCCATAGACACTGTCCTTCTGGCTTGCAATGGCGCCGTATATGTTATGGGAAGTGTGCAGATCCCTTCTGATTTCAACTGTGTGGCAACACCTGCATTCCTCCGCTCTACAAATAAAATAATGTATTGGGCTATTTACAGCGACCAGAAAGTACAAGGTATGAACCTGCACTACTATGCCTATCTAAAGGCTATGAGAAGTCGTTTCAGCTTCTTTATGCCATGCGACGAAGGCATGCTGTACTACTATGACCCGATGAGTTTCTCCAGCAAATACCCACGCATGATTGAATTCAAGTACGTTAAACCGGATGCAAGCCAAGCTAACAGCTTCCCATTCCCAGTATCCACAAGCAACGCACTTAAACAATACAACATCGCAAACGGTTCTATCGGCGGTCCCCTGATGGGTACAACCATTTCACAGGGTGACTTCATTGACCGCCTCCGCCAGATTCTTGAAGGTAGCACTATAGTACACGATGGTGACGAAAATACAATCAACACCGACGAAGACGAATACTATGTAGCCAAGAACGGTATGGGCATCAAGGTTATCCGCAACACTGAAGGCAACAAGGTGATAGCTGCGCAAGGCGGTTTCCAACTGGAAAATGAAAGAGCTGGTTTAGCACAAAGCAATCCCGGCATCATACGTTGTGACGTAAATGAAAGTGGCGACTATAAAAATGGTTGCACCTTCACTCTGAATGCACCTCTGATTCCTGCATCAAGAAGTGTATTCAGCGTTCTCTCAAACATTGAAAGAGGTGCAGAAGGAAGCATGAATGACTATCTTGATCAGGATGCGCAAACCAATCCTTTCTTTGAATTCTTTGAACTTTGCGATGCCTTTAACCAAGACCTGATTCTTAAATCCGGCCTTGTTGACGAAAAGGAGTACGACATGAACGTTAAAGAACATGTTGAAGCCAGAAACAGAGCAATCAACCTGTATCGTACATTCCTAAGCAACAAGACTGTTGACAGAATAGTACAGTTCTTCAACAACTACAATTACACAGCATTTATACCTTCTAACGAAGCCATGCAGGAAGCAATTCAAAATGGCCTGCCCACATGGGAAAGCATCCAAAAGGAATACGATAGCAGATGCGACGAAGACGGTTATCTGACAAATAAGAAGGACAGCGGCATCATTCAGAATCAGATTATATACCTGACAAACTTTATACGTAGTCACTTTGCAGACAAATCCCTCTTCGCAGACAAGAGCGAAATGGATGAAACAGAGATCACCTCAAGTTCATTCAACGAAGACTATGGCACGTTTGTAAAGCACAAAGTAATACGTGTGAAAGAAGGCAGCGGCACCGTATTGAAGGTAAAGGATAACACTGAAAATAGCACACGATGGAATAACACCATTAAGGAATGGAAGGACGTTAATGGCCAAGACGTTCCCGTTATCAATGTTATGACCTGCGACAGATCGTTGAGCGGTGAGGTCAAGGAAAGCCAGAACGAAAATGGTTTCTTGTCTGGCATCAAGCAGGAAGGTGCTTCTTACGCTGTCATACACCTGATAGACGGAGTCCTGAAACATACCTCCGAAACTCCAGACGTATTGTGGGGCGATAATTACGACCCCGACAAAGCGCGCAAGTACAAGCAGAAATTCGCAATCCGATAAATCAATAAACCATGAATAATATATTAAAATTATTTATGCTGTGGGCCGTAATAGTCATGGCCCTGCCAGCCAACGCACAGCGCCGTATCTCCGGTACTGTAGAGGACGACATAGACGTCATCATCGGAGCAAATGTAAAGGAGGTGGACAAGAACAACCGTATTCTCAATGCTACCGTCACCGACTTCAACGGTAACTTTACTATGACGCTCAAGGACGACAAGAGCAACCTTGTCATCTCCTATATTGGTTACAAGACGGTAACTATTCCCACTACAGGCAAGACCGTCTTCAAGATTCGCATGGAGGACAATGCCAAGGTAATGCAGACCGTTGAAGTAAAGGCAAAGAAGATGGCCCCCACAACCGGCCTTGACATACCTGCGAGGGAATTCTCCGGTGCTGTCCAGAAATTCGACATGGCTGACCTTGATGGTCTGTCCTTTACCTCTGTCGACGAAGCCCTTCAGGGTCAGATTGCAGGTTTGGACATCGTGGCCAACTCCGGTAATGCAGGTGCAGGTACAACCATGCGCTTGCGTGGTACCAGCACTTTGAACGGTAACGCACAGCCTCTGATTGTACTTAACGACCACATCCAGGACATCCCCGAGGAAGCCAAGCAGAACATTGACTACTCCAATCTTGACAACGAGGAGCAGTTCTCCACATTGCTCAGCATCAATCCCGAGGACATCGAAAGCATTACTGTACTAAAGGACGGTGCAGCAGCCAAGTGGGGTTCAAAGGGTTCTAACGGTGTTATCGAGATCAAGACAAAGCGTGGTAAGCGCGGAAAGACATCTGTTACCTTCAACTACAAGTTCTCCGGAACATGGCAGCCGGAAGGCTACAAGATGCTCAATGGTGACGAATACACCATGTACATGAAGGAATCATACTTCAATCCTACCAACACATCAAAGAGCATCCTCGAGCTGGACTACAACAACACCTACGGAAGTATCTTCCACAACTACAACAAAAACACCAATTGGATAGACGAAGTAAACCGCTTTGGCATGAACCACCATTTCTATCTCACCCTGACTGGTGGTGGTGAAAAGGCCACATTCCGTATTGGTGCTGGTTATGACATGGACGACGGTACTACCATAAATCAGGATTTCGGTCGTTTTACCACTTCTACCGTATTGGATTATTGGGTCAGCGACCGAATAAAGTTCAGTTCCAATATCAACATGACCGTAGCTAACCGTCATAACAACATTGTTGCAAACGAGGCAAACGCAAAGGCTTATAAAGCCATGCCCAACATGACCCTGTATGCTTATGACGAATACGGAAATCCTGTTATCAGCAACGGCCAACGCCAGTATTTCCACATGTTGCCTTTGGCTGCTACCAGTGATTATAAGAATGGAATACAAAACGACGGTTACCATACTTCATGGGAACTTCGCGACATGTTCCAGAACGGCAACCCTGTAGCATATGCAAACCTGAAAAACAACAAACAGGAAGAATACACGCTCACTCCTCAGTTCAGCATAGAATACAAGCTCCTTGGTAAAGAAGCAGACCAATGGAGGTTGAACTATGTTGGTGATGTCCAGTTGAACATCAACAACAGCAGTTCAAGTTCATTCACCCCCGCAGAACTGATCAATATGCCTTGGGTAAACGGCGGTGACAATGGTACTGGTGGTTTCAACAACAACCGTAACGCCATCACCAGCAGTGAAAACAAGTCTATGCAGTTCTCTACACGTCACGACCTTAGATTCTATAGTGCATTCAAGAACACCAAGCACACCTTAAGCGGTCTTGCACGTTTCGAAATGTACTCCGGTAACTCCAGTTACCAGAACAGAGGAGTATGGAATGCTCCCGATGGAATCGAAGACCCCACTGCAAACGGCATGCTCAATCAGGCTTCTGCCGGCAACAGCACTTGGCGCGGACAGTCCTTCTACTTCCAGACGCACTATTCATACGATGGAAAGTACAACCTTGATGCCAGCGTGCGTATTGACGGTAGCACCAACTTCGGTGCCGGCAACAAATATGGTACATTCCCCTACTTTGCCGGACGCTGGAACATTTCCGACGAGAAGTGGATGGACTGGTCAAACGGTTGGTTGACAACATTGTCATTCAGACCCTCTTATGGTATTTACGGTAACAGTTCTATCGGTTCAAACAACCAATATAACAGATATGGAAGCAACGGAATGTACAACGGTCACAACGTAATCATTCCAGAAAACCTGTCACTGCAAAACATCCGTTGGGAACAGAGTTCTATGTGGAATATGGGTTTTGACCTTGGACTCTTTGACGATATGATATCTGTTGCCGCTGAAATTTACGGCAAGAAGACAGAAGACCTGCTCATTGGCCCCATCCGAATTCCTGCAGCAAACGGTTTCTCTTCTATTGCGAAGATGAACGGTGGCGTAATGTACAACAAGGGTTGGGAGGTTTATATCAACACCGGCAAATTTGCCAAAGTTGGAAAGTTCAGCATGAAAGCACGTTTCAACATGTCTCAGAACTTCAATGAAGTACAGGAACTGAACAGTCTCTATCTGGAAGAAGTCAATGGTTCTGAGAACTACCAGCCAGGAAACCTCAACTACACCCGTCGCGTACAGATTGGCAATGCCCTGGGATCTATCTATGGTCTTAAGCACAAGGGTGTATACAGATACGACTACGAGCACAACGGCTATACTTTGGAAAGCTGGAGCAACTATGGTTACAACGAGACCATCGTCGTAGACGGCAAGACACGTCCTGCCAAGGATTATGCAGAGTTCATGCAATATGCTCATACAGCCAGCGGTAAGGACATCAAGGGCAACCCCATCAACACTGCCGCAGCAGCAGAACGCCGTAACGAGAACTTCACCTGTCCTATTGCGTACGACAAGAACGGAAACAGACTCACCGATGCTAAGGGCAATCCCCTGAAGATGTACTACTGCTACAACAACGATGGTGCAAGCCGTTATGAATTTAATGGCGGTGACGTTATATATGAGGATATAAATCACGACGGTCAGATTGACCGCTACGATATGGTTTACCTCGGCAACTCCAACCCATCCTTCTTCGGTGGTGGCGGTCTGACATTCTTCTACGACAAGCTCAGCTTGAACATCGGTCTTAACTTCCGCGTGGGCAGCAAGGTAGTAAACTTTGCTCGTATGGAATACGAAAGCATGCAGAACAACAACAACCAGTCCTATGCAACTACATGGCGTTGGAGAAAGAATGGCGATATCACAGAGATCCCACGTGCCATCAACACTTATGGAACAGGTGCAAGCAGTTTCAACTCTATCCTGAACGACCGCTATGTTGAGGATGGCGATTATCTGCGTGTACAATACATCCAGCTAAGGTACACTATGGATCCCAAGAATTTTGCATGGCTCAAGAAATGCGGAGTCCGCACATTGGATCTCTCAGCCTCCATCAACAACCTTTTCTGCTGGAGCAAGTACACCGGTATTGACCCCGAAATCAGCCCTGCAGGTTTCAACCCCGCAATTGACTGGGCCAAGACACCACGCAGCAAGTCATTTACATGTAGTATAAACCTCGGATTCTAATAGTTATTCATAATGAAAAGACATAATAAATTATTCAAGTTCGCGTCCCTCGTAGCAGCGGTGTCACTTATTACGACATCATGCGACGACTGGCTGACCGTATATCCACAAACACAGATTGTGGAGGAGAACTTCTGGGAAGACAAGAATGACTTGGAAGGTGTTCGCTATGCAGCATACAAGAACATGGCCGACCAAGTGGAGAAAATGATTATATGGGGTGACTTGCGCAGCGACTTATACGAGCAGCCAATCCTCAAGACAAGCAACCAAGGAAACTATGACAATTTCAAGAACATAATCTATGCCAACATAGATACCACATGGGCATACTATGATTGGAGTGGAATGTATTCTACCATTGCTTATTGCAACAAGGTTCTCCAGCATGGTGAAGAGGTTCTTGAGAAGGACAAGCAGTTCACTGCTGCCGAATGGACACAAATGAAGGCAGAAATGGTGACTATGCGTGCATTGAGTTATTTCTATCTTGTCCGCGCATTCAAGTTCGTTCCTTTCACGACCAAGATTGTCAACAGCGACAAGGACATAGAATACTTCCCTCAGATTCCCGCATTGGATGTCCTCGACTTCCTAATCAAAGATGTTGAAAGTGTTGCAGGTCAAGCTCGCAACCGCTTTGTAAGAGATGCGGAAACCAAAGGAATGATAACGAACTCAGCCATATATGCCTTGCTCAGCGACATGTACCTGTGGCGTGCCAGCATACTGCAGGGACGTGGAATGGAATCCGAAGCCATCGAAGGGTACAAGCAGTGCATCTACTATAGTGAAATGGCCGTGACCAAGTTGAATGAACAGTTCGAGGAAAAGAAGAATAACGCAGGTCCTGCTTTCTCCTCAAGCGAATACATTAGTTGGTCCAACGACTCCATCTACACGGGTAAAAGCATACAATTCATGTATCGCAACGAGACTTCACGCGCACATTTTGGAGAGGTTACCATGACCGCCTATAATAATATATATAGGTATGGCAATAGTGATGAAAGTATCTTTGAACTCCAGTTCAACAGTTCCGACGGCAGAAAGAACGGTGCAGTAAACAGCATGTGGGGTGCATCGTCAGGAACACATCTTGTAACCACTCTGACTCCTAAACACGAAGACATCCGATACTGGTTCAGCAGTTGGAATCAGCTTGTAACCGACAGGTCTGGTGAAAACTACTGTCTGAAATATGCATCTACATCACCTACCTTTGACAGAGCAACAATTGGTACAGCCAATCCAACCATAGAAATGACTGTTAATAACAACGAATACAACAATTGGATTGTGTACAGACTTAGCGATGTCCTTCTCAACAATGCAGAAGCCAGAGCATGCCTGATGGGGCTGAAGCAGGACGTAGAGACCAACAAAAAGGTTTGCAGAAGGATTCTGCGCATGCTAAATCGTCGTTGGTATGTAGATCTGCAGAACGGCAAAGAGGTAGAAAGGGATCTGGACAAAGACATGAATTACGACATGGACAATTCTGGAAATGGTGCTGACCAATACTTCAATCACGTAATGAACACCCGCAAGATTGAATTTGTAGGTGAAGGAAAGCGTTGGTTTGACCTGGTTCGACTGGCAGAAAGAAAGAGCAACAGCGATGATGCAGAAGATGGCATGGTCTACATGTTTAACAACTACATGACCAACATTGAAGCTTATACCACTATCAGAAACCGCTGCGATAACCTCTGGGGTTTGTATTGCCCAATATACTATATGGAATGTAAGGCATACAGAGCAAACGGTTCATACTTACAACAAAATCCCGTATGGAACAAGTCCAAGTACGAGAGATAAAATAAGGAGGATTACTAATGAATATCATATCTAAAATAAACAGGATTCTGCTTCTGTTTGCTATTGTAACCGGTGCTTTATTTACACATAGTTGCACGGAAGAGATAGACACCTCTGCGAGATATACCTTTACAGGTAATACCATTATCAGTTACTTACGCACACACTCAGACTACAGCGAGTACTGCAATCTGCTGGATACGGTAAATATCAGCGATTACTCCACTTCTACCCTGAGCCAGTTATTGTCTGCAAGAGGTAGTTATACCTGCTTTGCTCCTACAAATGAAGCAATACAGAATTATCTGGCACATCTCAAGGACAGTGGTGTTATTACTGAGGCCAGCTGGGATGCTCCTGAGTTTCAGGACATCGAATTACTGGAGAAGACCCGTAAGGATATAGTTTACAATAGCATTATTGACAATGGAGACGATAGAGAAGCCTATCAGACAACAGACTTCAGTATCTCTTTGAATGTAAACCTGGCTCAGCCTAACATGAAGAACAGGAAGTTGCTGATTACCAAGGTTACGGACGACGAGGCTTCGGATTATGCCGTAAGCGGTTGTAAGATTTCAAACACCAATTGCGATATATATACCATTAACGGACGTATACACCAGGTTGCCAAGGTCGTTTCTCCGAGCGATGCTACCGCAGCAGACTTCTTCCAACAGATCCTTGACGACAAGAAATCCGGTTACTATGTTTATGCTTGTCTTACGCAAGCATGTAACCTGCTACCTGAACTTTCTCAGATTGAAGATGAGGAATACTATAGACTGAAGATGATCGGTACTCTGAAAGACCTTGATGCGCACCCGACTTTCTATAGTTATCCTGGATATCTGCCAGAACACAGGTATTATGGCTATACCTTGTTCCTTGAAGACGACATCTGGTGGAAAAATGTACTTGGACTTGGCGACGCAGAAGGCGATATGACCGCTTACGAACCTGCAGAAATTGTCAGCATGGTCAGCAAATTCGTCACTGATAACGACCTGCATTTGAATGGGGCAAACGAAGGAAACGATTACACCCAAGAAGATAATGCTCTGAATCAGTTTGTAACCTATCACATTATTCCTGCAAAGATAGAACCTAACAAACTTGTAGTCCATTACAATGAACTCTTCTACACCATTGCCAACTCAGGTAAAGGTACAACATCTGTATTTGACTACTACACCACTATGGGTAAAAGAAGGTTGATAAAGACCTTTGAGCCTCCCATTGTCAGAGGCGATGGCCGCAAAGGTGTTGTATTCTTGAACAGATTCCCGACACTTGACAACGGACGTCGTGGCAAATACGGTGAAAAGGAAGTTCTTGCAGGCAGAGAAGGTCTGGAAATCAATACCGTTGACGTACCCGACCTCTTCAATGCGTACATTTACAACATTAAGGCTACTCCTGACCCTACTGGCGGATTGTATTTCAATGAAAGTACAGCCCAAAAGATGGCAAGTGAGCGAATCCGAATTGACGCAGCTACATTTTTCAAGGAACTGATGTCAAACGATATCAGATGTAACGAAAACGTGATTGCCAGAAACCAGTGTGTGGGCATACCTATCACAGAGGATTACAGATACCTTGAAGACTGTGACATCAGCCGTAACACAAAATTCTACTATTTGACAGGTCGTGTTTCAAACAATGGCTCTACTTGCTGGAAGAATTATCAAGGCGACGAATTTAACATCGTAGGCAACTACGAGATAACCCTAAAACTCCCCCCTGTTCCCAAAACTGGCATCTATGAGTTACGAATGGGTGTGAGTGCCAACTCTCAGCGAGGCATGTGTCAGGTATATTGGGGTACAGACAAGAATCAGCTTAAAGCAGCCGGTATTCCTATTGACCTGCGTATGGGTGGTAAAAAATGGTACAATGTGTTCGGTTCACATGGTGTCGGTGAAACCGGAACTGTTGGTTGGGAAGACGATGTTCCCGGTGATGACCTTGTTAATGCAGAAAATGACAAGAAATTGCGCAACAATGGATACATGAAAGCGCCAAACAGTTATTGGGAATGGACTACTCAGGAAGGGGCTCAACAGGACAAGCAGGTTATGCGCAGAAAAGAGGATGCACTTCGCAGAATTATCCTGAGAGACGAACTGAAGGCCGATTCAACATATTACATACAATTCAAGTCTGTATTGTCAAATACTGAAACCGAGTTCTATCTGGACTATCTTGAGTTCTGTTTGAAAGACGTCTATGACAACCCCAAGGTACCAGAAGACATCTGGTAAACAGCAAAGTCTCATTTAGAACATTAAATAAAATTAAATAAACTATTCACCATTCATATTATATAGTATGAAAAAAGGAATAAATAGAATTCTCGGTGCATTTATCATGGGAACTGCCTTAATGGCAGTCCCCTCATGCACTGACACATGGGAAGAGCATTACAATGCAGAAGATACCGGTTCCGCCGATAAAACCCTTTGGGAATTATTGGAAGAACGCGAGGACCTGAGTTCTTTCCGCAACATTGTCAGCAAGGCAAAGTATTATCGCGATGAGGGTCGTCCCGCTTTCACTATGAACGGGAGCGATACTGTTTTCTACACATACAAGGACATACTTAGCGGTAACTCACCTGTTACTGTATGGGCACCCAAAAACGATGCCCTTACAGCCGAGGAGTGGGCAAGATATGAGCAGATGGCAGAAACCAATGCATACAATCTTCAGCAGCAATTCATCTCCAACCACATGGCTTTGTTCCGTAAGACCATGACCAAAACAGGAAAGGAGACCATACGTTTGATAAACAATAAGTTTGCTACCTTAGACTACGACAACGGATTGATTCAGAAGTCTGCTATCAAAGAAAAAAATATCGGTGCAAGCAATGGTCTTCTGCATATTATTGACAGCGAAAACGAGTTTCTCTACAATCTGTACGAGTACATCAAGTTCAGCGGTGTGGTAAACACATTCAAAGAATATCTTGTGCAAAGAGACACGTTGATCTTCATGCAAGGTTCAAGCATTGAAGGTCTGCCTGATGCAAATGGCAATCCCACCTATGTTGACAGTGTTTACTTCCAGGACAATCTCATGTTTTCAAGAAGCATTTATGATCCCACAGGTGCAGACAGCGAAGAAGAGTGGATGACACGAATGAAGATGTTCAATGCACAAATCAGCATTGAAGACTCAGCCTTCGTAATGATTGTTCCAACCGACAAGGCTTGGGCAGAAGCAAGGGCAAAGCTTGCTCCTTACTACAAATATGCCGACGCATATCCCAAAATGAACAAGCTCAGGGATAATCCAGAGACCAAACAGAGGATAACTATCGAAAAAGCCAAGCATGCCTTCCCCTGTGAATTCAAATATGGCACAACAGACTCTCTGCAGAGAGTAAATATTGACATGGACATTGTCTATCCTTTGGTATTCAATGCACGTCTACAAAGAGGAAACGGTGGTCAGGATTGGAGAAACGCACAGCAATTCATTGAAAACTACAAGAACTGCAAATACCTGCTGACAACAACTGGCGACACCATTCGCGATGTATATGATGAAGCAGGAAACCTGATATGGAGCAAGAATTCTCTGTTTGAGGACGGAACCGTAGAAATCAAGGAAATGAGCAATGGTATTGCCATCTTGACAGATAGTTGGAACTATGGTCATAATTACTGGATGAGAGATCTGGAGATAGAAGCAGACTACTATTATAAGAACGAAACAGCAGGTGCAGGAACAAGCGCTGTATACTTTGAAGTAAACAACAATGCAACTGCAAACTGGATTAACCAATATGGCAAATGTAGCAGACAGGCATGCTTGCATGTATATAACTCAGACCCCCAGGCAGAAAACGTAATTGTGTTCTCTCTGGATGGAAGCAAGTTAGGTCAAGCAAACGTCATGAGTGCAAAATATGACATTCAAATAGTTGTTGTTCCATACTGGTATTCGAATACAGAAGAACCCGAAATAGAAGAAATCCAGAACAAATTCACCTGTACCTTGTATTACTGGGATGAAGACTATCAGAACAACAAATACGATGGTTACAAATACCAGAAAAAAGTAACAACAGTTACCGAACCATATAAGAATGAAAAGGTCGACACCATAACGATATTTGAAGATTTCCAATTCCCCGTTTCATACAGGAACCAGAAGTACTCATATCCTTTCCTGGAAATCAAGACTAATGCCAAGAGAGCAGATATCCGAAAAGGATTCAGTAACAGTTTCAAGATTGACCAAATCATTCTGAAATGCAAAGAATCTGAATAATAGTCCAGATGTCTAAAACAAAAAGCAAGAAAAATGAAAAATACAACATATAAAAACATTATGAGCAAAGCACAGCGTGCATGTCTCTGCTTCATGGTATTTGCTGCGTTTGGCATCAATTACACTAATGCTCAGGAAACTCAGCAGACTGACAGTGTAAATACTGTCAAATTCAAACGTAATAAGGCCAAACATGAGACACGTACCGTTACAGGCCGAGTTATTGACGCTGCTACCGGAACACCCATGGGTGGTGTGCGTGTTCAAGCCCTGGGCATGGAGCGCTATTCCACTTTGACCAACGAAGATGGTACATATAAAGTGGAGATTCCCGTATTCATCAATACTCTGTTTGTCTATGCTCCGGAATATAACATCCAGCAGAAAGCCATCGACAAGAATGGTACAGACATAGAGATGATCTCCACAGCTTTCGGCAGCTTCTATGGAGAAGGTACCCAGATAACTGCCCAGAACGAGATTAAATTGGACGAGACCAGCAGTCTGACGGTAGAGACCGACATGATGAACAAACTGGCAGGTGATGTCAACATCGTCAAGAAGAATGGTCTGCCCGGTCAAGGTGCATACATGACCATCCGCGGTATCAACAGTATCAATGCCAACGCTCAGCCTTTGGTTATTTTGGATGGAAATATGCTGGACATGCAGTATGACCGAACTGCCATGCACGAAGGTTTCTTCAACAACGTACTTGCCGGTTTGGATCCCGAGACTGTTGATAAAATAGAAGTCATCAAGAACGGAACTGCCATCTATGGTGCCAAAGGCGCAAATGGTGTAATAAAGATTACTACCAAGCGCGGCAAAAGCCAGGCTACCAAAATTAACGCACGAATTTATGGTGGTGTGGAACTGATACCTAACAAGATCAGTGTTCTTGACGGTCCCCAATATACTACTTATCTCGGTGACCTGATCTCCACTATCCATGGTATGGACAAAAACACGCTCAATTCGTATGTCTTCATGGACCAGAGCCCAACAAACTTCTATCGCGACATCTACAACAACAACACTGACTGGCAAGACGGCATGTATCAGGCAGCTGTTTCTCAGAACTACAAGATCAACGTAGAAGGTGGTGATGATGTTGGTATGTATGCCTTGTCATTGGGCTACACTGATGCACAGAGCACAATGAAGAACAATGGCATGAACCGTCTGAATCTGCGTTTCAACACAGATATCAAGATTGGCAGCAAGATAATGACATCTCTGGATATTGCCTACAACCAAGTTGCCTACAACATTCTGGACAATGGATGGAGCGAGAATTACGACAAGCAGAACATCGGTGCAGTAAACGTGCTCGGTCTTGTACAGGCTCCTTTCATCAGCCCATACAGCTACTATGTAGACACAGATGCCAACAACAAAGCAAGTCTGAAACTCTCCAAGGATTGGGCCGGCAAGTATGCATCTACAGCAGGTATGACAGAATATATCAAGAACCCCTTCATGTTCTCACAGCATCTGAGCGATGTGAACGAGGTTGCCCGCAATCCATACTGGATTCTTGAAAACGGCCGTGGCGAGAACAAGAACTATGCTGAATTGACCCAGATAAACATCAATGTATGTCCTAAATACCAAATAAACAAAGACTGGGCAATTTCAAACAGATTCAATTTCAGCCTTAATCGCAACAATGAGAAGTACTTCCTACCCATTGCTGGTGCAACAAAATACGCTATCGAGGATCAGGGCGACATTACCTCTGTTCTCAAGAGCCAGTTCACAAACCAAACAGCCATAAACAATGATTTCCGCATTGATTATGGTCATCAATGGGACGAACATACTTTTGCCGCTTTTGCAGGTTGGCGCTTCAACTCTTACACATACACCTATTCCAACCTTCAAGGTTACAACAACGAGAATGACAAACTGCCCAATATTGAGAAAAACATGCAGTTTATCAGTTCAAACGGTGTAAACGACACGTGGAAGGATATGGCCTACTACTTGCATGCAGGTTATAACTATGCCAACCGATACTTTGCAGAATTCTCTGCAAGTGCCCAGTCCAGCAGCCGATTCGGTTCACACACTAAGGACGGTTTCCGATTGGCAGGTGTAAGTTGGGGATTCTTCCCATCACTGCAGTTAGGCTGGATTCTAACAAACGAGAAATGGTTCAAGCCCTCACGAAACGTTAACTACCTGAAAGCTACCTTTGGCATCGAACAGAGCGGTAACGACAATCTTGATTACTTTGCATCACGTACATATTGGGAGACAGACCAAGTCTTTGAAAATGTATTCGGCAAATACCTGACCAACATAGCCAACAGCGAACTTCAGTGGGAAACCGTACGCAAGATCAACGTTGGACTTGAAGGTTCGTTCCTCAACAACCGCCTGAATGGCCGTATTGACCTGTACTGGCACAAGACCAGCAACATGCTCTCTATACGAGATCTCTCCGACAAGTACTATTATGCCGGTATCACCAACTTCTGGACCAATGAAGGCGAAATGGCCAACAGCGGTGTAGAGGTGAAGCTGAACGGTGCATTGATAAATTCAAAGGACTGGAAGTGGGAACTCGGCGCAAGCCTGGGTCACTACAGCAATGAGGTGACTGCCCTGCCAGACTCAAAGGACAACCTCATTGAACTATTCAAGCGCGACGAAAACGGCAAGCAGACAGAGAAGATTGGCGAAATCCACGGTTATACCTCAAGCGTATACGGCAAGAGCAATATCCTTACTGCTGTAGGTTACAGTGCCGGAACATTCTATGGCTGGGAAGTTAACTACAACAACGAAAGCGGAACCGGTGTATTTGCTTCAGAAGAAGAGGCAGGCCGTGCCACCAAGGCATTCGGAGGTGTTCCCAGCAAGTTGCGCTACTACACTGGCGTGGCAGGCAGTTACCGCGAGTTCGGTGCCGGTGACATGGCATTCGTGGACCAGAATGGTGACGGTTGGATAGACGAGAGCGACAAGGTGGCTCTTGGCAATGCCAATCCCGACATTTTCGGTAACATCTTCACAAGCGTTACATGGAAGAACCTCCGTCTGGACGTAAACTTCAAGTACAGCCTCGGCAACGACATCTACAACTACCAGCGTTCACGTCTGGAGTCGGGCAATACAACCTACAACCAAACTTCAGCTATGGCTCACCGTTGGACATACGAAGGTCAAGTAACCGACATGCCTCGTGCATGCTTTACCAACAACCTTGGATATGTTGAAAATGAAAGAATGAGCAGCCGCTGGATTGAGGACGGCAGTTATCTGAAGATGAAGAACGTGCGTCTGACATACAAGGTTCCCTACCACAACAGCTGGTTACAGGGCATCAAGGTATGGGGCGAAGCAAACGACGTCTTCTGCCTGACCAAGTACCTCGGAACAGATCCCGAGACAAGCGCCCAGAACGGAACCCTGTATCAGGGTATTGATGCAGGACGTATCCCCAGCGGTCGCAGCTTCAACTTAGGTGTAACACTTAACCTGTAATAATAAATATGAAAAACAAATCTATCATAACCATTCTCAGCCTCTGTTTGGGGCTGAGCATGGCCACCACCTCTTGTGAAGACATGCTGAATTCTGAGAGCAACCGCCACTCTTATGAAGTGGCAGGTGATACTCTATACTCATATTGGGGTATACTCAAGAGTCTTCAGAACATTGGCGAAAGATATGTTATCCTGGGCGAATGCCGTGGCGACCTCGTTGATGGCGGCGAGTTTACCACCGACAGCGTGGAGGCTATTCTTACATTCGGTCTTAACGGTGATGTAGAGAATATCAGAGACGGAGCAAACAGGTATCTGAAGGTAAGCGATTATTATCATGTCATAAACTCATGTAATGCATATTTGGCCAAAGTAGACACAGCCCTGGAGAAAGCAAACGGCGAAAGATACATGCTTCGCGAGTATGCACAGGTAGAGGCCATACGTGCATGGACATACATGCAGCTGGTTATCAACTATGGTGATGTTCCCTTCTACGACAAACCTTTGCTGAGTACCAATGACATCAATAATTTCAACTCCAAGGATCGAGTTACACCAACAAACCTCTGGGAGAGACTGGAGTCAAAACTGGTACGCGCTTTTGAAATAGAAAGACAGTGGGGATATCCTCAATACGACAACTATGGTTTCAAGACCAGCGTTTGTCACTCCACAAAGGCTATGTTCCCTGCCTCTCTGGTACTGGCAGACCTCTACCTTATGGGCAACCAGTATGAGAAAGCGGCAGAGTATTACTATGAGTTCCTGGACGGAAAATATGGCGGAACACTGCCTTCAAGCTACTATTCTACCGCTTTCCAGGAATTGGGCAAGGATAACCCTGAACCTGAAATTTTAGGCTGTCCTTGGAATGAAACCGGAGCAACCAGCAAGTCTTCCGAGAGCATCACTGCCATTCCTTCCAGTGTAAACGCTCTGTGGGGAACAGTACAGCGCGGCGTGAACGATCTGTTCGGTTTTGAAGCCACTATCCGCCAGAGCACATCCACCAGTGACTCCACAACATCTGCCAGTATCTATCTGACACGTAATTGGGAACGTCAGTTAAGTCCCAGCGCCGGATACGACAATCTGCGCCTTGCCCAGAAGTTCGAGATCTATCAGGTATCCGATTTTAAGCTGATGGATTCAGACGCTGCAACACTGCATGTTCTGGAAGGTATTGGAGATGCACGTGGTGTTTCCGGAGAAAATGGTATAGGATACATTTCAACATACAAATCCGGTGACTACTATGTGGATGAGGAGAAGTCACAAAGATACGTAATGAAACAGAACCCTTACGGCGGTTATAGCACCGTTTATCCGATGGTATACCGTAAGAGCCAGGTATGGTTGCGCTTTGCCGAAGCTCTGAACCGTGCCGGATTCCCTGGACATGCTTTTGCTATTCTGAAGAATGGTATGGTCAACAACAGCAAGTGGCTGCCCAGCGACATTACAGATTACGCACCTTCTCAATATCGTGTACATTATGAATACAAGGGTATCAAGTTTGATGAAAACGACAAACCTCTGCTGGATGAAAATGGCAACTTTATCGATACTTTATTGGTATTGCCTGTCGATTGGGAAGAAAATGACATCTGTCTAATTACCGGTGAAGATGTGAATAGCACCAAATTTGCAGAAGACACCACTAAATTCAAAGAATATCTGCTCACACAATGTAATGCGGAAAAACACTTTGACTCCATACCTAACATATTGGCAGGTATAACATGGAATGTACTTTCATATGAAAATTATCTTCCAAAGAACACTGAGATAGTTTGCGACTATATCAGTTGGGATGAGGTAAAAGAAAGTCAAGGTAAAGAATGGTTGTTCTTCAACAAGGGACAGTTTAACGGACAGTCTAATATGCCTGTAAATTGGCTCAAGATATGGCCTATTGAAGATGGTACCCGACCCTCTAATAATAATTATCCCACAGAAAATAAAGGATACATTACACGTGGTATTCACCAAAAGGGCTGCGGTCTGCTGAAATTTGATGAGAAGAACAGTTCATACAATTTCGTCGACCAAATTAATCTCAAATTGGAGGCTGCCGGCAAGAAGACATTGGATAAGAAGGAAATCTATGATAATGTAACCAACCCCGACATTATTCAGGCTATAGAGGAACTTATCCTGGATGAAGCTGCTCTAGAACTCGCTTTCGAGGGACACCGATTCCCCGACCTTATGCGTATAGCATTACGCCGTCAGGCAGAAGGCGAAGGTAGCGCCGGTGAGTATATGGCTAACAAGATAAAGGCTCGTGGCGACAATGCCTCTTCATGGGCTGATCAGTTGAATGATATCAAGAAATGTTATCTGCCCCTCCCCGATTACAGCAATCGCCCACAGTAAGCGAAAACAAGGTATGGCATTAACCTTCCATACCTGAGCACACTAACGGAGGATGCATTCTTAGCGAATGCATCCTCTTTTTTGTAGACGAAAACATTTCCAACATGATAGTGGCATACGCTACTTCGAGTAGAGTTATTCCTTCGAAAGCATAGGCCATCTGAATTCTTTGTTGTGCGGAACGAAGCTACTTCAATGCAAGCGTGAATGTAGAGGCATATACCCCAAAATCGGTCCTCCCGAGGACACGAGCGAAAGAACCGGGAACTCTCGCCTCGGTCCTCGGGAGGACCGACCTTAAAGATGCCGAGGAGCATACGGATATGAAAACGACATATACATAAACTCAAATCGGTTCATTAGACAGTTATGCACTCATGTAGTCATCTTTTTGCCATCTGCTTCGTCGCTTCTACGTTACAATGCCCACATTGAACCCTCAAAGCAACATAACATCTATTCAAATACAAAGAATACTATCATCCCAACGCTAATGAACCGATTTGGGATAAAACAGTCCACCCCTCCACAACATGAATAGATGCAGAGGGGTGGATTGAATTATCCGGGAATGTATTTCCCTTTTATCTGAGCATTACTTTACCGTTATTAATATATACACCCTTATTTGGTGCTTCTTTTAGCACTCTACCGCTCAAATCATAATATACCTGTGAACCGACAGTTTGTTCATTCTCCTGCAGGACATCTTCTATGGCAGTGTGCTCCGGGTTCTGGTAAACACGTACCCAATCGAAGAGGGTTTCGTAGGTAAAGGACTCGTCGGCATGAGCAGCCCAAGAACCGTTGCCCACACTCTGGTTGAGAATAAGATAGAATGGTGCATCAAAGGGCCACTGACCTTTGTCCAGGGCATTCTGGTCGGTACTCTTGTTGTAGGTCCACATCTTCTGTCCGTCCACATACCAGGTAATAGAGGTTGCATCCCAGTCAATGGCATACACATGCCACAGGGAGTAGTCAATTCCACCCATATTGCCACCATTGCCACCCATATGGAGGTTGTATGTCCAATTGGTATGTACTGTTCCGTATGCCACGTCGCCGTTATCGATAGTCTCCCAGATATCTATCTCGCCATTGTTGGGCCATCCCTTGCTGTTGTCAGTAGGCATCATCCAGAAGGCGGGGAAAGTACCTGTATGGGGTATTGTCTTGATGCGAGCCTCTACCCTGCCCCATTGGAAATCAAACTTGCCCTGAGTCTTCACGCCACCAGTTATCATGGGCACATTGTCGGTACTACGGTCGGGATTGGGGATGGCACGGCAATGCAGGACACCATCCTGCTGATACACCACCAGGGGAGAGTTGGAGCACCAACGGTTCCATGTGGCATTCTGACGTTCGGTGCGTTTCCACCATTTAGAGGTTGGTTCGCCCTCGCCATCAAACTCTTCGCTGAAGGAAAGCACCTGGGCTTTCTTTGCCCCGGCATCAAAGACCCATTCGCCTGTGATAATAATGTCTCCATCCACCTTCTCGGCAGGTATAGTGATTTCTGTAGCGTATGCCCCTTCCTTCATGCCGGTGACAATGTATTCGCCGTTAGCATGCTTGATGGTAAGTCCCTCGTTACAATTCCAACCATAACGTGCACGGGTATAGAAGGTGAAGTCGCGACCCTTAGCGATGCGCTCGGGCATGGCTCCACCGTCCTTGCCACTCCACACATAACCATGTCGTGTATCTATCTTCAGAGCCACGGTTTCGGGGAAGGCGTCCTTTAGTTTCTGCAAACAGGTCTCGTAATCAGCCTCCACCTGTGGGTTCTCCTCTATCTGCCATGTGGCACCACTGTCGTCATTGGACCAGATACTGATAGGATATGCCAACTGGGGTGCGGCACACAGGTAGTGCAGGTTGCCTGGATGGCTCAAGAGGAGGAAACCACCGTTGCCGTTGCTTGTGAACTCCACCGCCACGGGAGTATCCTGCAATTTAGCAGAAGCAGATGCAGCCTGGTTGGGTGTGTGTCCAACGGCAAGGAACTTCTGGGCACCGAGGTTGTAGACATACCACTCGTCGTTGTACTGAACTATCATCCATGAGGACGAGGGGTCAGCAGGATTTAGGGGAGTGGTGTAGGACTGGTCGGCAATGGTCTTGTCCGACGAGGTCATGCCTGCCGCCCAAACCAGGGAGGTGCTCTTCTGTGCATTGTACACCGCATAGGTAGTGTAGAAAGGATTGCGGATGGTGTAAGCCTTGTCCTGAGAAATCTTGTCCAAGGAAGCAATCTGTGCCGAGGCAACAAGCGATGTTGCACAAAGCATGATAAGCGAAAAAATCTTCTTCATAATATGGTGTTTTTAGGTTTTGCATTATTATCTCCTGAACCTTGCCACGAAAGCAGTGGGAATACTGAGCACGATGGCCAGGAAGGAGTTCATGAGCATGAAGTTGATGGCCAGGTCGCGGAGAGTTATCTGCGAAAGCAGATTGAGCACATCCTGAGGCTTGTATTCGGGCATGGCCTGCTTCATCAGTTCGGTGTACTCGGGATTGGTATACACCTCGGTAAGTACTGTAAGCATGCGCCCATTGTCCACATAGCGGAAATAGATGTATTGCACAAAGGTGCACACAAGAGCCGCCAGCAACTGAACCTGCAAGGATTTGTGCCAACGCTGGCGTACTCCCCATGGGGTTTCCTCCTTGGGCATGGAAGCCTGTGCGGCACGCAATTGCACACCTGCCACCCAGATGCTGAGCACACCCAGGAAATTACCGGCAAAGCCCCACGCTGGCTGCGTGAGGCTAAGCATTGCCAATATGAACGAGGCACTCCAGCAGAGGCCTGTATAGAATCCTATTTTTGATATTTCCATAGAACGTTGAAAGTTGAGAGTTGAAGGTTAATAAACTATAGCGATGAATTCGTAGGGATGCTGCGTGCAGCGTCCGAAAAGACCTGCAAACAACCCTCAATCACTCTGACGCTGCCGCAGCGTCTCTACTTTGCAAACCGCTCAAGCGCTTTTTATCCCAGGAACGAGATGAGCACACCTGCTGCTACGGCCGAACCGATAACACCTGAGATGTTGGACGACATACAGTAGTTGAGCACATGATTCTTGGGATCGTACTTGGTGGAGATAAGGTTGCACACACGGCTTGCCATAGGCACGGCACTGAGACCGGTGGCACCGATGAGCGGATTGATCTTCTTCTTAGCAAAGAGGTTCCATACCTTCACCATGCATATACCAGAAGCGATACTCAAGGCAAAGGCACAGAAACCGCCGGCCACGATACCTAAGGTCTGCACGTTGATGAAGGCATCCACGGTCATTGTAGCACCCACGCAGAGGCCCAGGAAGATGGTGGCGGCATTCATAACACCGTTTGATGCTGCATCGAACAGACGGGAGGTGTCGTTACCGATTTCCTTTACAAGGTTACCAAACATGAGCATACCCACCAGACTTACCGCCGAGGGCACGAAGATGGCCACGATGGTAGTAACCGCTATGGGGAAGATAATCTTCAGCACGCGCATGTTCTTGATTTCCGTTCCATCAGGATAGAGACGGTCCTGCTCCTTCATGTTGATGCGAAGTTCCTTTTCGGTACACAGGCACTTAACCACAAGAGGTATAATCACAGGCACCAGTGCCATGTAGCTATATGCCGCAATGGCTATGGGGCCAAGCAGGTGGGGAGCCAGCTTGATGGTTGTGAAGATGGCGGTAGGACCGTCGGCACCACCGATGATACCCAGAGAAGCAGCTTCCTGAGGAGTGAATCCCATGGCCAGGGCAGCCAGCAGTACGGCAAAGATACCCATCTGTGCGGCGGCACCGAAGATGGCAAGCTTGAGGTTGCGGAGCATGGGACCGAAGTCAGTCAGCGCACCCACACCCATGAAGATGATGGGAGGCAGAAGTCCGCTCTTGATAAGTGCATAGTAGAGATAGTTCATCAATCCCAGGTCGTGTGCAATCTCGTGCAGGGGCATGGAATATATGTCCTTCTTTACCATCACTCCGTTCTTCATGAACTCCACCATTCCCTCGCTATCGGCCTGTGTCACACCCATACCTCCACCAGGGAAATTGGCTATGAGCACACCAAAGGCTATGGGAACCAGAAGCAGGGGTTCGTATTTCTTTACGATACCCAGATACAGAAGCACAAAGGCCAGCAGGTACATCACCAGGAACAAAGGGTTCTCGGCAATTGCCTGGAAGGCGGTCATGCTATAGAGGTTTTCCAGAATCTCGTTGAACATAAGTCGTATTCCTCCTCTTCCTTTACTTTCTCTGTACCTTCATTATCACGTCGTCCTCCTCTACGGAGTCGCCAGAGTTCACCACCACGGCGGTAAGTATGCCGTCGAAGTCAGCACGGATGGCGTTGTAGGTCTTCATGGCCTCGATGTAGCCGAGGGTATCGCCCACCTTCACCTCCTGACCAACCTGAATGGCCTGCTCCTGAGCGTCCTTGGTTCGGTAGAACTTACCCTCCAGAGGTGCAAGGATATCCTCACCCTCGCCCATTGCCACGGGAGTAGCAGATGTTGCAGCGGTACTTGCAGGTGTCTCATTGCCATATGCGATATTCACCTCATAAGTTTGGCCATTCACACTTACCTTTATTGTCTTGGGCAACTCTGCCACACCACTGGCAGGAGCGTTCTTCTTTGCCTTGCGCTCGGCCAGGTCCTTCTCGAAGTCTGCCTTTGCCTTGCCACTCTTGTATGCCTCATACTGGGATGGGTGCATGGAGTACTCAAAGAGTTCCTCAAGATCCTCACCAAGTTCCCAACCCTTCTCCTGCATCTTCTTCTTGTAGTCCTCCAGGTCGTCGGGATAGTAGTTCTGGGGATCTCCTGTCTCGAACTCGCGTCCCTGCTCCTTGGCCATGGCTATGATTTCGGGGGCAACGGGACCAGGCAACTGGCCGCTCTTGCCCAGAATCATATCCCAGATGTTGTCGGCTATCATGCTCCAGCGCTCCTTGCCCTTCTCCATCTGGATGACGTTCATCAAAGCCAGGTTCTTGACATACTGGCTGAAGGGAGTAACCAGACAGGGATAACCCACCTTGGGCCATACGTATGCCACCTCGTCGAAAAGTTTCACAAGCAACTGGTCGGTGGTCAGTTCGGGCTGGCCGTTCTTCTGCTTCCACTTGTTCAGACTCTTGAGGTTGTCCTCCAGGTCGGTCATCAGCGAGCCCATCATGCCGCCAGGCAAACCGGGCTTAACCAGCAGGGCGTTGTTGATGTGGTTCTGTGCAGGAATGTAGTAACCGAGGAAGTCGTCATACATCTCCTGAATAAGGGTACGTGCTTCCATGTAGGCCTCCATATTGATATCCTTCACTTTGAATCCGGCATCCTTCAGCATCTCTTGCACGGTGATGATGTCGGCATGACCGGTACCCCAGGAGAGAGGCGACATACCTGCGTCCACATAGTCGCAGCCTGCCTTTGCCACCTCCAGGATGGATGCCATGCAGAAGCCGGGACCTGCGTGGGAGTGGTACTGGATGACGATATCCTTCTTGTATGCCTTGATACCCTCTACAATCTTGCCAAGGCTAACGGGGCGACCGATACCTGCCATGTCCTTCAGACAGATTTCGTCTGCACCGGCATCGATGAATTGCTTGGCAAGATTAACGTAGTACTCCACGGTGTGTATAGGGCTGTGGGTGATGCTCAGCGATGCCTGTGCTATCATGCCTGCCTCCTTGGCATACTTGATGGAGGGAATTACGTTGCGTACATCGTTCAAACCGCAGAAGATACGGGTGATGTCAGTGCCCTGAGCCTTCTTCACCTTGTAGAACAGTTTGCGAAGGTCCTTGGGACACGGGCTCATGCGCAGACCATTCAGTGCACGGTCCAACATGTGTGTCTGTATGCCTGCCTCGCGGAAGGGTTTTGTCCACTCGCGCACGCTCTTGTTGGGATTCTCGCCATAGAGCAGATTCACCTGTTCAAAACCACCGCCGTTTGTTTCCACACGGTCAAAGCAACCCATGCGGATAATGGCAGGGGCTACCTTCAAAAGCTGGTCTACACGGGGCTGGTACTTGCCTGCACTCTGCCACATATCGCGGAAGACCAAACTAAACTTTACTTCTTTCATATTGTTGTTTTCTTTTTTCGTTGATGATGTTTTCAGAGAAGTCGGAGTTCTCGGAATAATCAGAGTGTTCTGAGTATTCTGAATTCTCTGAGTTCTCGAATCCTATGTTTCCTCACACTCTCTTTGCGCTCTCCACACGTCCCTTGCCACCGGTCAGTTGCTTTACAACCTCCTGAAGCACTGCCATGGTGGGAGCATCCACGGCGCCGGGTGTTGCCTGGGCAACGGTTTTCTTGGCTTGTGCCACTTCCTCGGGGGCAATGGCGTTGACCACCTTTATCAGCAATTTGCCACCATAGATAACTATCAGCAGGATGGCAAAGACGGTGAGCATGCCCACTACGAGCAATTGCAAACCTATACTTAAATTCTCCATTCTTATTTTATTATGTTTTCTTGTTAATCTCGCTTATTCAAGCACTCTTCCCTACCCTTCCAAATACATATTCCATACATCGGAATACACCTTATATATAATATAAGCGCCCTTTGGAGGCGCAAAGATACGTTTTTTCCCTCTAAAACACAAGAATATAATGATAATTCTTGCCACAACCCACATCCCCACAAGGAGAGAAAAACGCAACCCGTTGTAACAAGCACCGGTAACAGGATACAATAAAGGACGCAGCGTTGCGTCCCTTATAAGTTTAATGTTCTTCTGAATATATTCTCTCCGCTATCCGTTTTCCGTTCGAATCACTCCATGTACCTCATTATCTCGCCTGAAATCTGGCGGAGGGAGATTTCGCAGAGTTTGGTGTTGTATTCTGCCACCAGGATGCGCTCTTCGGCATCGAGCAGGGATTGCTGGGCTTCGCGCATCTCTATGCCTGAAAGGTCGCCAAGCATGTAGCGCTCATGGGCAATGTAGTGGTTCTCCTGAGCCGTGATGAGGTTCTCACGTTCCAGGGAGAGCAGGCGCAGGTTGTTCTTGTAGGCCTGCCAAAGGTCGGCCAGGTCGGCACGCAAGGATTGCTCCAGTTGCAGGCGTGCCAGGTCAGCATTCTCTATGTCGAGCCTTGCATTGCGCTTTTGTGTTGTGCGCTTTCCGTCGAACAGGTTATATCCCACCTTCACACCGAAGTCCACACCGCCACGGCCATCACCTCCGATGCTGTGCTGGTAGTTGTAGCCCGCATTCAGTTTGATGTAAGGGAAATCGCGGCTCATGGTTGCCTTGTAGTCAAGTTCCGCCAGACGTATGTCGTGCTTGCGGTTTAGCAGTTCGGCATTCAGGTCCATAGTATGCTCCAGCAGGTTGTCGTGCGTAAGTGCGGTGTCCACCACAATGATGGTATCCTGCAGGGAGAGCGGTGTCTGCATGTCCTTCACCGCCATGAGTTCGTACAGTCGGATGCGCGAAGTCGCCATCAGTTCGTGCTGCTTCAGGCTCTGTGCACTATCGGCGTTGAAGTCCACCTGTGCCTGCTGAAGGTCCAGACGAGAAGCACTACCTATGCTATAACGTTCAAGCACGATACGCAAGCGCTCCTTGGAGAGTTTCACGGCATTGCTGAGGTTGCGCATGCGTATCTTCTGCTGGATGAGGTTGTAGTACTCTGCGGTGAGAGTGGCCACATAGTCCTCTATGGCAAGTCGTGTGCGTGTTGCACCCTGGCGTTTCAGTTCCTGTAGTTTGCTATACGTAGCCTGAATCTTGAAACCGTCGAACAAGGTCCATTCGGCATTAACTCCAGCTTGCAATCCGTGCCCCAGTTGTCCGCCGTTTCCCGTATCCACCGTACCGCTATATCCTGCCGAGGCATTCACCGTGGGCAGGTATCCCGCATTTGCCGCCGTGGCATTGTTGGCACTTATGGCCTCCTCGTTGCGAGCAATCTTCAGGTTGTAGTTGTTCTCCAGACCTGTGGCTATCACCTCGGCCAGGGTTTGTGCCTTGGTCCCTGCCGATGAGCAGAGAGCCAGGGCTATGAGTATGAACTTAGAGATCTTCATTTCTTGTTCTTCTTTTGTAGCGATGTTGCCACGAATGAATATATTGCTGGTACAACAAACATTGTGAGCATGGTGGATATGAGCATGCCGCCCACCACGGCCGTACCCATGGCCACACGTCCTGCAGAGCCTTCACCCGATGCGAACATCAGGGGCAGAAGACCGAGCACGGTGGACACGGAGGTCATCAGAATGGGGCGCAGGCGCTGCACCGAGGCCTCCTGTATGGCGGTCATCTTGTCCTCTCCCATGCGTTGACGCTGGTTGGCAAACTCCACGATGAGGATACCGTTCTTCGCCACCAGACCTATGAGCATGATGATGCCAATCTGACTGAAGATGTTCATCGTCTGTCCGCCCACGAGCATGAATATCAGTGCTCCGGCAATGGCTAGGGGCACGGTGAGCATGATTACGAAGGGGTCCTTGAAACTCTCGAACTGAGCCGCCAGAATCAGGTAGATGAGCACCAGTGCCAGACCGAAGGCAAAGAGCAGACTGGAGGAACTCTCGCGGAACTCCTTAGAGTCTCCTGCCAGTGCCGTGCGGAAGGTGTCGTCCAGTACCTCCTTGGCAATCTTGTCCATTTCGTCAAGACCATCGCCAATGGTATGCCCTGGTGTGAGACCTGCCGAGATGGTGGCCGACACGAAGCGGTTGTAGCGGTAGAGTTTCGGAGGAGCGATGCTCTCCACCAGGTCCACCAGGTTCTCCATCTGCACCATCTTGCCGTCCGAAGAGCGCATGTATATGGCCTTCAGGTTGGCAGGGTCGTTGCGTTGCTGGCGGTTTATCTCGCCCACGATTTCGTACTGCTTGCCGTTCAGGTAGAGGTAGCCCATACGCTGACCGCTGAGTCCGTATTGCAGGGTCTGTGCTATGTCCTTGGTGGAAACGCCCATGAGGTTGGCCTTCTCGCGGTTCACGCTCAGTCGCACCTCGGGCTTGGAGAACTTCAGGTCCACGTCGGCCATCTGGAACACGGGGTTGTCGTACACCTTGGCCATGAACTTGGGCAGGACCTCCTCCAGTTTCTCTATGCTGGTTGCCTGCAGAACGTATTGCACGGGCATGGAGCCGCGTCGTCCGCCGAAGGTGCTCTGCTGTTGCACGAAGGCACGTGCATCCGTCTTGCTTCGCACCGCCTTGCTCAGCCGGTCTGCCACCTCCATCTGCGAGTAGTCGCGCTCGGCCAGGTTCTTCAGCGTAATCTGTATGTTGCCGCCGCCGTCCGACACACGGGCCGTGATGAACTCTGCATCGGGCATGAGCGAATCCGCCAGGCGGTTGATGTCCTCGGTGTAGTCGCGCATGTACTCATAGGTCACACCCTCTGGGCCCATGGTGCGGATGGTTATGCTGGAGCGGTCCTCCAGCGGAGCCATTTCCGAGGGCACGTTCATCCACATGGCCACACAGGCGGCAAGGGCAACGATCATCAGAGGTATTGCCAACCAGCGTCGGCGCAGGAAGGCTCCAAGCCATCGCGAGTAGACATTGTTCAAGCCCTGGAAGAAGGGCTCTGTCTTGCGGTAGAACCAGTTCTTCTCCTCACGGTTTACCAGCAGTTTTGTGGCAAGCATGGGAGTGATGGTAAGTGCGGCAAAGGAGGATATCACCACCGAGCCTGCCACCACGAAACTGAACTCGCGGAACAATCGTCCCGTCTGTCCCTCCATGAACACGATGGGCAGGAACACGGCCAGCAGGGTTACCGTAGTGGATATTACGGCGAAGAAAATCTCCTTGGCACCCTCGATACCGGCGTCAAAGGGGCGCATGCCACGCTCTATTCGTATGTAGATGTTCTCCGTCATCACAATGGCATCGTCCACCACCAGGCCCACGGAAAGCACCACGGCCAGCATGGAGAGCACGTTGATGGAGAAGCCCAGCAGGTACATCACAAAGAATGCGCCAATCAGCGACACGGGGATTACCAGGCAGGGGATGAGCGTCACGCGCCAGTCGCGCAGGAACAGGAAGATGATGATGATAACCAGCACGAAGGCCTCGTACACGGTGCTCTCCACCTCAGCAATGGAGGCGCGTATGAACTTAGTGTTGTCGAAACCATAGGCATAGTGCACGTCCTCGGGCAGGTCCTTCTCCATGATGGCCATGCGCTCGTGCACGGCATCGGCTATGTCTATGTGGTTGGCACCAGGCTGCGGTATTACCACAATACCCACCATGGGCACGCCGTTCATCTTCATGTAGCTCTTTATGTCGCGAGCCGAGAGTTCGGCACGACCAATGTCGCTGAAGCGTATTATGCGTCCTTCGGCCTCCTTGATGACCAGATTGTTGAACTCCTCCGTGGTGGACATCTGTCCCATGGTGCGGATACTGAGTTCACGGGTGTTGCCTTCGATGGAGCCTGAGGGAAGTTCCACATTCTCACGGTCCAGGGCGCTCTTCACGTCCATGGGTGTGACGCCATAGCCAGACATCTTCACGGGGTCCAGCCACAGGCGCATGCAATACTTCTTCTCGCCCCATATCATCACGCTGGACACGTCGGGGATGGTTTGCAACTGCTCCTTCACCGTAAGGTCGGCAATCTCGCTCAACTCAAGCAGGTTGCGCTTGTCGCTCTGCAGGGCCACCATCAGAATGGGCATGGCATCGGCATCGGCCTTTGACACGGTGGGAGGGTCGCAATCTCGTGGCAGGAAGCGCTGGGCACGCGAAACCTTGTCGCGCACGTCGTTGGCCGCCGTCTCCAGATCTACGGATAGTTCAAACTCTACTGTTATTCGGCACGAACCCTGTTGGCTCACACTCGTCAGCGAGCGTATGCCGGGTATGCCGTTGATGTTCTGCTCCAGGGGTTCGGTTATCTGGTTCTCTATCACATCGGCATTGGCACCGGGATAGGAACACGAAACGGAGATTATGGGGTTGTCCACCGAGGGGTATTCCCTCACGCCCAGATACATGTATCCCACGGCACCGAAGATGAGTATGAGCAGAGTCATCACCGTGGCCAGCACCGGACGTCGGATGGAAAGTTCGGAAATGTTCATCAGCCTATTGTTTATTTTCTTAGGATATCCTAGGTCTTCCTAGGTCCTCCTAGGTTTTCCTATTGTAACCTTTTCCAAGGCAGGGGGGGGAGGGTCTTTTCCTATTTTACAGAAACGCTTACTTTCTGTCCGGCACGCAATTGCATGGTGCCACTTGTTATCACCGTATCTCCCACATTGAGGCCACGGAGCACCTGCACCTGTGCATCGGTACGCAGGCCCTTGGTTATCTCCACAGGTTCGGCCTTGCCGTTCTTGTACAGATACACCTTGTCTATACCCATCTCGGACACTATCGCCTCGCTGGGCACGGCCAGAGCCTGGGCATATTCGCGTGTTGTCAGGCGCACGCTGGCATATCGTCCGGGCACCAGTTTGCCACCGGGATTGTCATACAGGGCACGCACGGTGAAGGTACGGGTATTCTCGTCTACACGCGAGTCAGAGGCATACACTCGGGCTTGTCTTGGGGTCAGGTCGCCCTCCACGGTAAACTCCAGCAGGGCACCGTCGGGCAGAGTGCCGGCATAGCGCTCGGGCACACTGAACTCCACCTTCAGAGGGCTGCGCTTCGTCAGCATTGCCACGGCCGTCTGTGTGGTGGCAAAGGCACCCACGCTCACCTGGCGCAAACCTATCACACCAGAGAATGGAGCACGCAATTCCGTCTGT
>JAGBYI010000183.1 GCA_017628845.1 Bacteroidaceae bacterium | reverse complement strand
TGCGGGCTTCCACCTTCTTGCCCAGTTCCTTGTTCGTGATGATGTTGTCAACTACAGCCTCTGCGAAGAAGCTGTGACCGCCCGTCTGGTTCTGAGTGGGCTTAAACTCACGGATGCGATATTTTACTTTCGCCATGATGTGTTACTTGTTTTTATTGGGGTTTATTAAAATAATGTCAGCTGTCGTTCATCTTTCACCTCTTCAACCTTACCGTAGTCCTCGAATCGGGGACACTTGGGGAAGATGAAGCGATTGTTGCACCAACGCTCCATGTCGTGAATCGTGCGAGAGGCGTGCGGCTTGTCGTACACCATGACGTAAGCCCAATAGCCGAGGTCTCGCAGGGTGTAGATACGTTCCAAGTCCTGCTCAATCGTGGTGCCGTGGTTTACGAGCACATAGACGATGGCGTTGTGGCTGTTGGGCATCGCGCCGCTCTTGGCGAACATCTTCAGCTTTGGCAGCACCGCCGCCTTGTCCTCGTATCTGTCCCAAGCGAAGTGAATCTCCTTAATCTTCAGTCGCTCGATGGCCGCAATCTTTTCTTCGGTCAGCATACGAGCGTCCAAGCCTTGATTGAAGTCGATGGTTGCCCTGCTGTCTGCCAACTGCTGAAACAGGTCGCGCCAGTCGGGGCAGGCTAAGATGTTCGGGTCGCAAAGCACGATGTTCTTCTGTCCGCTCCAGAACTCAGAGAGGTCGGCCACCTTGCGGCTCCGCTTGCCCTCCTTGCCTGCCACGATGCAGAACAGACAGCCACGCGGACAGCCTCGCGTCAGGAATCCAATGGCCTTGTCCGTGATGCCGTACAGCCCATAGTCGGGGTAGATGTGCTCCACCTCGTCGGGCAGCGCGGGATCGTCGGCCTTGCAATAGTGCTCACCGCCTGCGCCGTGGATGGCGTAGCCCGTGCCGCCCTTCACCACCTTGTCGGCATTGATGATGAACTGATAGTCGGGCGTGTTGGCAAACACTTTCGACTGATACACCAAGTCGTATCGGCTGAATGGGTCGTACCACCCTACATCGTCGCCCTGCCGCTTGTGCCATGCACTCAGCTTCATCAATGCGAGGTTCGGGAAGTTATGCCCGTCCACGTCTATCAGTCCAATCTTCATAGTTCACTCTCTTGTTTTGCGTAGAAATATCCTGCTGCCCATGCTTCACGGCAAAGGTCAGCGATTTGCGTTTCTATTTGCGGCCCGAACTTGTTAAGACGTAGAGCCTTGCCGAATGCTTTCACACTGTGTCGGTCGGCTGCTTCCTTCGCCTTTGGTGTCATGCTCAGTTTTCCGTTCTTGCTCATAGTTCCTTTAATTCGTGTTCAAAAAGAAGAGAGGCACCCCAATAGATGATGCCTCTCCATTGTTTCGCCTTACAGTGCCGACGGGGGACGCTGCACGACTTGCGACACGTCTGCCGCCATTAGTTCTTTGGTCGGTCTATCCTTCCAGCTCCCCACTTGGCGGATTGTTGTTGCCGCCGCCCGATGGAGTCTCAGGTTCGGGATCGGCTGTTTCCTGCGTTGCGCTGTAGTCCACCTTCTGAGCCTGTTTGTTCAGTGCAAACTGGTTGCTGAACTTGCGGCCTATGCTGGCACCGAGAGCCCACTTGATTCTGTCGGCAGTCAGCATGTCCTCGGTGGCAACGGTTGCGCCGTTGTACTTGTCGGGGTTGGCCTGAACCTCCTTGTCGCTGATTGAGCCGGAGCAGCTGGGGTAGATGCTTACCAGCGATGTGCCGTCGGCATTCTCAATCTGCACGCGG